>JAZNAJ010000233.1:0-6541 GCA_045586445.1 Clostridia bacterium
TGGCTATGTTTCTGCGGACAGAAACAAGCAGCTTCTTCAGCCGGTAATAGGCGTTCTTCCCGTTGACTCAATTTACACTCCTGTAAATAAGGTTAACTACACTGTTGAAAACACTCGTGTTGGGCAGATTACCGACTTTGACAAACTTATTTTGGAAGTTTGGACAAATGGTACCATTGACCCATCTGACGCAGTAAGTCTTGGTGCAAAAATTATGAACGAGCATCTTAATCTCTTCATCGACCTTTCAGAAAGTGCGAAGAATACAGAGATTATGGTGGAAAAGGAAGAAAGCAAGAAGGAAAAAGTTCTTGAAACTACTATTGAAGAACTTGACCTCTCAGTTCGCTCTTACAATTGCTTGAAACGTGCAGGTATTAACACGGTTCAGGACCTTACAAACAAGAGTGAAAACGATATGATGAAGGTTAGAAACCTTGGTCGCAAGTCGCTTGAAGAGGTTATTGCAAAGCTTGATAGTATGGGACTTTGTCTTGCAACAAATGAGGATTAATTCCGAAAGGTTTTCCAATCGGATGGAATTTTATTGAAAGAGGTGATAGTATGGCACACCAGAGAAAGTTGGGCAGACCGACTGACCAGAGAATAGCAATGTTAAGAAATCTCACAACTTCTTTCCTTGAGACCGGTAGAATTGAAACAACAACTACCCGTGCTAAGGAAGTTCAGAAGTTGGCTGAGAAAATGATTACTCTCGGCAAGAAGAACACTCTTCACACAAGAAGACAGGCTCTTGCGTTCATAACAAAAGAGGATGTTGTTACAAAGGTGTTTGGCGAGATTGCTCCCAAATATGCTGAGCGTAACGGTGGTTATACAAGAATCATAAAGATTGGACCCAGACGCGGTGACGCAGCTGAAGTTTCAATATTGGAGCTTGTGTAATTCAACATAAAATTTTTTGGCGACTCTCTTTAGAGAGTCGCCATTTTACATTAGTCCGGGCGCTGCCCAGTTAAGTAAAAATTTAAGGAGAAAGCTATGGTTAAACTTTGTATTTTTGATATGGATGGAACTTTGGTCAACACTATTGATACTATCTCGCACTTTGCCAATACAGCACTTAATAAGTTTGGCTATGATTCAATCCCTACAGATGCTTACAAGCTTATGGTGGGAAACGGGTCGGATGTACTGTTCCAGAGAATGTTCGCAAAGCTTGGTAAAGAGCTTGACGACTATAAGCCGGCACATTCATATTATGTGGGTATTTACGACAATGATTTTATGTATCTTACGGCGCCCTATGATGGCGTGATAGAGATGCTTAAAGAATTGAAAGCCATGGGGATACAAACAGCCATATTGTCAAATAAAGACGATAGTACTGCAAAAAAAGTTGCAGACGAACTGTTTGAGAATGGGTTAATAGACCTGTGCCTTGGTGCAAGGGAAGGCGTAGCTCTTAAACCTGAACCCGATGCAGTGTTTGAGATTATGGAGCACTTTGGAGTAAGCGCAGAGGAATGTCTTTATATAGGCGATACAGCGACAGATATAAAGACCGCCAAAAACGCTGGACTTTACTCAATAGGCGTTCTTTGGGGCTTTCGCGACGAAGCAGAGCTTCGCAGCGCAGGTGCAGATGTGATAATTGAAGAGTCAAGGGAAATTGTAGATATTACAAAGAATATAAAATAAAGGTTAGAAAAAACGCCGATGTGAATTTTGCATCGGCGGTTTTTAATTTTATTATTATAAGTAAGCCCTGAAAGTTCTTTTTCTGTTTTACAAAGAATATACTGAACAAAATAATTATTTTCAGGTGATATATATGCTTAATTACATATGGTGCGGTATGGTTTTGGTATCTTTTTTTGTGGCAATTTTTACGGGCAAAATTGATGCTGTAACAAATGGTGCAATGGAGGGAGCTGCTGCTGCGGTTGATACCTGTATAGGACTTCTGGGGAGTATGTGTCTTTGGACAGGACTTGCAAAGATTGCTGAAAATTCAGGGTTGATAGAGGTTTTTGCAAAAGTTCTAAGACCGGTTACAAAGATTATTTTTCCAAAGCTGAAATCAAATTCTGCTGCACTTCGTGCAATCGTAATGAATATGGTGGCAAACCTCCTTGGAATGGGGAACGCAGCAACCCCGCTTGGGATAAGTGCTATGAAGGAACTTGATAAGTTAAATCGTGGCAAATCCACTGCGAGTAATGAAATGTGTATGTTTGTGGTTGTAAATACCGCATCAATTCAGCTTATTCCGTCAACGGTTATATCGTTGCGTCAAATTTATGGCTCTGCTAATCCGTCAGAAATTGTGTTTCCCGTGTGGATATGTAGTATATGTGCGGTTACGATTGGGGTATTGACGGCAAAATTCTTTGAGCAGAGGTCAAGATTGCTATGAATATAATATCAATGCTTGCAGTACCGACAATGATTGTTGGAATTGTTGTATTTGGATTACTTAAAAAGATTAATGTATATGACAGCTTTACCCAGGGCGCGCGGGCAGGTGCGGAAAATATGCTGCAGATAGTCGCTCCATTGGTTGGATTGATGGTTGGGATATCTATGTTAAGGGCGTCTGGGGCATTGGATTTGTTGGCAAAAATTCTGAAGCCCGTTACCGATGAAATAGGAATGCCCAAAGATGTTTTGCCACTTGCATTGTTAAGACCGGTTTCGGGAAGTGGCTCTATTGCAATTATCGATGATATATTTAAACGACTTGGCCCGGATTCAACTGCGGGCAAAATTGCATCTGTAATGATGGGCTCAACAGAAACGACCTTCTATACCGTTGCGGTGTATTTTGGGTCAATAGGAATAAAAAATTTAAGACACACCCTGAAATCCGCTTTGCTTGCGGATATGGCAGGAATGTTGCTGGCGGTTTTTGCAGCAAGAATGTTGCTTATGTGAAAAATATAAAATTATAAACATAAATGTCGCATATCTTGACTTTGCATAATTATTATGATACAATATATAGCAGAAAACTGTTTTTTGCTGTACATATACAGTATATATGATAAAATAAGAAGGGTGGCTTTTACCATGCAGGATGAAAAGAGAAAAGCTCTTGAAAGTGTCTTTGGACAAATAGAAAAGCAATATGGTGCAGGTGCGGTTATGCGATTGGGTGAAAAAACCAGCGTTGAGGTTGAGGCAATTCCGACCGGCTCGATGTCATTGGATATAGCACTTGGTATAGGTGGCGTTCCCAGAGGGCGTATTATAGAAATTTATGGGCCTGAATCATCAGGTAAGACCACGGTTGCCCTTCATATTGTTGCTGAGGCACAGAAAATGGGCGGAGAAGCGGCTTTTATTGATGCAGAGCACGCACTTGACCCGGTTTATGCTGAAAAACTGGGGGTAAGAATTGATGACCTTATTGTTTCACAACCTGATACGGGCGAGCAAGCCCTTGAAATCACCGAACAGCTTGTGCGTTCGGGTGCGATAGATGTTATTGTTATTGACTCGGTTGCGGCGCTTGTTCCCAAACAGGAAATCGAAGGGCTTATGGGCGATTCCCATGTAGGTCTTCAGGCAAGACTTATGTCGCAGGCACTCAGAAAACTCACATCTGTTGTAAGTAAGTCCAATACTACTGCAATATTTATCAACCAGCTTCGTGAAAAGGTTGGTGTTATGTTTGGAAACCCCGAAACGACTGCGGGTGGTCGTGCACTTAAGTATTATGCGTCTGTAAGACTGGATGTAAGAAGAACCGAAACCGTCAAAGGCGATGAAGGTGCGGTTGGTAACCACACCAGAGTAAAGGTTGTTAAGAATAAGGTTGCGCCCCCATTTAAAGAAGCGGAATTTGACATTATATATGGCGAAGGAATTTCAAAAGAAGGTAACATTGTGGATGTTGGTGTTGACTTTGGAGTAATCCAAAAGTCTGGCTCGTGGTTTTCTTATAATGACGAAAAATTGGGTCAGGGGCGTGAAGCGGTGAAGAAGCTTCTTGAAGAAGATACTGCCCTTTGTGCTGAACTTGAGGCTCAAATCCGCGAAAAAGCGGGCTTGCGCAAGATGGGTGAGGACAATGACGGTGGCGAAACTGCCGCAACAGAGTTCAGACCTGTTCCAAAGCCTATGAAGAAAAAATAAGGTAAAGGATATGTGGTGCAGAGCAAGACTTTGCACCACATATTAGAAGTATGGGTATGGAAAAGTTTACGGATATTGACAAAGCAAAAAAAACAGTTGCCAAAATGGTTGGGTACAAAATGTATACCTGTAAAGAGGTTTATAGACGGCTTATCCAAAAAGGCTTTGATGAAGAAACTGCCGAAATTGCAGTAGGTGAGTTTTGCAAAGCAGGTATACTTAATGATACAGAATATGCAAAAATGTATATTCACGATGCGTCTGTTATAGGACTTAAGGGAATGTACCGCATCAAGCAGGAGCTATATGCAAAGGGGATTGCATCAGCAATAGTGGAAAAAGCGGCTGAAACTTCCGAAATAGATATGGAGGAGCAACTTGAAAGCTATGTTCTGCTGAAATTTGCAGATAAAGAGTTTGCTGATATAAAAGACATTGAAAAAGCAAAGGCTCATCTGGCAAGGCGGGGATATGGAATATCCGATATAAATAAATGCTTTAAAAAACTTGGCATAAGGGTTAATAGAGGTGATATGGATGAATAAGGTTTCGCTTGTTTCTTTGGGTTGTTCCAAAAATCTTGTTGATGCTGAGGAAATGCTTGGAATACTCGAAGAAAATGGCTTTGAGATTGTCGCAAATGAAGAAGATGCACAAATAATGATAGTTAACACCTGTGCCTTTATAGATTCGGCAAAGCAGGAGTCAATCGATTGCATATTGGAATACGCCGAGTACAAGAAAAAAGAAAAAAACAGACTTCTTGTGGTAACGGGATGTATGAGCCAAAGATTTAAAGAGGAACTTCAAAAAGAACTTCCTGAAGTGGACATTGTCATAGGGACAAATGATTATGATAAAATTGCAGAAATTTTAAAAGGATATAAAAAGGACTTGCCGCAGATTTATTGTTCGGATAATTATATAGAGAATAATAGTATAAAAAGAACGGTAACTACGGCTCCGTATATGGCATATTTGAAGATTGCAGAGGGCTGTGATAATCATTGTACATATTGCGTTATCCCGTCAATCCGTGGCAAATACAGAAGTCGCAAAATCGAGGATATCGTTGCCGAGGCAAAATGGCTTGTCCGTGGTGGTGCAAGAGAACTTGTGGTTATTGCACAGGATACGACCAGATATGGGATTGACCTTTATGGTGAATATATGCTACCCAAACTCCTTGATGAACTTTGCAAAATTGAGGAGCTTCATTGGATACGACTTCACTATTTGTATCCTGAACTTATCACAGATGAACTCATAGAAAAGATTGCAGAAAATGACAAGATATGTAGTTACTTTGATATACCTATCCAACATTGCAACAACGAAATTCTAAAATTGATGGGCAGGCGCACAAGTAAAGAACATATAACAAACCTGATTAGGAAGATAAAACAAAGAATTCCTGATGCAGTAATTCGTACCACGTTGATTGTGGGCTTCCCCGGGGAAAGTGCCGAACAGTTTGAAGAACTTCGCGACTTTGTTACCGAAATGGAATTTGACAGACTTGGCGCTTTTGCATACTCGCAAGAGGAGGGAACGGCAGCCGCCAGATTAAACGGACAAATTGATGAGGAAGAAAAACTGAACAGACAAGAGCTTATTATGGTAGACCAGGCGGCTGTTTCAGAGGAAATCAATCAAAAAAAGGTAGGTATGGTTTTTGAAACCCTTACCGAGGGCTATGATGCAATAATAAAGCAATATTATGGCAGAACTTACGGTGATTCTGAGGAAATTGACGGCAAGGTGTTCTTTACATCAAAGGCAAAGCTAAGTGATGGTCAATTTGTTAATGTGCGAATTACGGACTATACGGAATACGACTTATTTGGCGTAGCGGAAGAGGAGGAATAATTTATGAATACACCCAATATGCTTACACTTCTGAGAGTGATAATGGTTCCCGTGTTTATGTGGGCAATGATATCTGATTTTTATGTTGTTGCAATTATTATCTTTGTGGCAGCTTCGCTTACTGATCAGCTTGACGGATATCTTGCAAGAAAGAATAGTCAGGTAACAACCTTTGGCAAATTAATGGACCCCTTGGCTGATAAAATTCTTACTATCTCTGCATTGGTTTGCTTTGTGGGGATAGGTGCTGATTTTGTAAATTCGTGGGTTGTGATGATAATTATTGCTCGTGAATTGATAGTTACAGGTATAAGACAGTTGGCAATGGGCGAGAATACTGTTATTGCGGCAAGTCAATGGGGAAAAGCGAAGACTGTTTCGCAGATGCTGGCAATAATTGCAGTGATGGTTGACCTTGTTTATCCACTGCGTTGGGGCGAATTTTGTTTGACCTTCTGGCTCATAACAATTGCTGTTATATTGACGGTATATTCGGGCATTGATTATATTGTCAAAAATCGACAAAGTCGGAGGCCAAGCGGTCTTAGGAAGACAATAGTAGGCCTCAACT
>JAZNAJ010000234.1:0-21057 GCA_045586445.1 Clostridia bacterium
CCCCGTTTGGGGAAAAGCTACTTTTTATTAAAACTAAATTCCAAGAAGTTTTGCTGCATTCTTATAATAAATCTTTTCTTTGTCATTTTGAGAGATATCAAGACTTTCCACAAGCCGCATTTCCCATGATGGTCTGTGCCAAGGCATATCCGATGCGAACAAAAGCCTGTCGGGGGTATGCTTGTCGACTATCTCCTGTGCAAAGCTTTTGGGCATAGCTCCATATCCAAAAGACAGGTCAAACCAAATATCCTTGCCACATAATTCCTTGGCCACTTGCTTTGCGCAACCGACTCCGCCCCAATGTGCCGCCACAACCGGAGCATCCAGCCACTTAATTGCGCCAAGTAAATTGTTTGGCATACAATGAAACGGCTCGCCAAAACCATAATCGTAACCTGCGTGGAACAGTGTAATAAGCCCCAATTCAGAAATTTTTTTATATATGGGTTTCATTTTCTCGTCATCCACAAAAAAGTTTTGGTATTCGGGATGAAACTTGACGCCCTTAAGCCCCAATGCCTTAATTCGTTCAAGCTCGTCAAGGGCATCAGGCGAGGCGGGATGCACCGAGCCAAACCCCACAAAGGACTTGTGTTTATTTATTTCTGCCGCAAAATCATTTACATTTGTTTGTTGCTTTGGGTTTGTTGCAATCCCCAATACCACCGAAACATCGATGCCGTCATTTTTCATTTCCTGTTCCAGTCCAAAAAGTGTTCCGTCGGTCTGTGGGATTAATCCACCCGACAAATGGGCGAGCTTTTCAATTGCTCCCTCCGCTATTTTTTGCGGAAATGCGTGTGTGTGAAAATCTATGATCATCTGCTGCGCCTCCATTTTTTATGTTTGTTATATAGTCCCTAAAAGTACCGCAGAATATTTACACTCCAAGATAAAAGCGGACTTCACAAGTATACGATAATTTCCCCCAAATGTCAAGTTTGGCCAATGTATGGCACCCATATTCCCATCATTTTTTTGATATTTAAACCATGTTTGAAAATAATGTGTCAAAAGCTATTGACAAAAAACCAAAATACATATATAATGGTGTAGTTCTGTTTCGAGGCGTGGCGCAGTTTGGTAGCGCACCTGGTTTGGGACCAGGGGGCCGCAGGTTCGAATCCTGTCGCCTCGACCAATGCACTAAACTTTTCGTTTGGTGCTTTTTTTGTTTGATTTATCTTGCGGCCTGCAGTGTGAAAACACTTTGTGTTTTCCTCCATCCCAAAATGCTCTCGCATTTTGCAATCCTGCGCTATCGATATGCCACCGGCATATCGCCTTAACGCTCCGGCGCAGGTTCGAATCCTGTCGCCTCGACCAAATAAAAATCCTATCGACACACATCGATAGGATTTTTTATTTAACCCATTTACTTTGTTTTGTTTAATACATCCTTAAGATACATCCCTGTATAGGACTTTTTGCATTTTGCAACAGCCTCAGGGGTTCCCGTCGCAACAATTTCGCCACCTCGGTTTCCGCCCTCGGGGCCAAGGTCGATGATATAGTCTGCCGTCTTGATTACATCAAGATTGTGTTCAATCAATATGACCGTATTCCCCGCATCAACCAGCTTTTGCAAAACCTCAATCAGTTTGTGAACATCTGCCGTATGCAGACCGGTTGTAGGCTCATCAAGGATATATATAGTCTTGCCTGTGCTTCGTTTGCTTAGTTCGGTTGCAAGCTTTACTCGCTGTGCTTCGCCGCCCGAAAGGGTTGTTGATGACTGACCGATTTTTATATACCCAAGTCCTACATCAAATAAAGTCTTAAGACGATTGCGTATTTTGGGAATGTTTTCAAAAAACTCTACACCTTCCTCCACCGTCATATCAAGCACATCATATATATTCTTACCCTTGTACTTGACCTCCAGGGTTTCGCGGTTGTATCTTTTTCCTCCGCACACCTCACATGGCATATAAATATCAGGAAGAAAGTGCATTTCAATTTTTATTATTCCGTCCCCGCTGCACGCCTCACATCTGCCGCCTTTTACATTAAAACTAAATCTCCCTGCGCTATATCCACGACTCTTTGCATCGGGAGTCGCAGCAAAAAGGTTGCGGATATCACCAAAAAGGCCTGTATAGGTAGCCGGATTTGACCTGGGGGTTCTGCCGATTGGCGACTGGTCAATATTGATTACCTTGTCAAGATATTCAAGGCCGCTGATTTCCTTGTATTTGCCGGGTTTTTGTTTTGCGTGATTCAGTTCGTTGACCAAAACCTTATAAAGCACCTCGTTAATAAGCGAACTCTTGCCGCTGCCCGAAACTCCCGTAACACAGGTCGTTGTGCCAAGGGGAATTTTTATGTCCACATTTTTAAGATTGTTTTGTTTTGCCCCTGTCAGGGTAAGGAAGTTTCCATTCCCCTCACGCCTTGTTGACGGAACAGGAATTTTCTTTTTGCCGCTAAGATACTGACCTGTTTCAGAATTTTCGCATTTCTTGATTTCCTCCACCGTACCCTGGGCAACAACATATCCACCGTGAATACCCGCACCGGGACCAATATCAATGATGTGGTCTGCCGCATACATGGTGTCCTCGTCGTGTTCTACCACTATAAGGGTATTTCCCAAATCCCGAAGTCTTTTCAGCATCTCGATAAGCTTGTGATTGTCCCTTTGATGAAGACCTATGCTTGGTTCGTCAAGTATATAAAGGACACCCATAAGTCCTGAACCAATCTGGCTTGCAAGACGAATTCTCTGTGCCTCTCCGCCTGAAAGAGTGCCACTTGAACGAGATAATGTCAAATAATCCAATCCAACACTTACAAGAAAGTTCATCCGGTCGCAGATTTCCTTTAAAATCTGTCTGCCAATCAGTTCTTCCCTGTCGTTAAGTTCCAGATTTTTGAAAAATTCCAAGCCTTCTGCAATAGAAAAGTTTGAAACCTCGTCGATATTATAGCCTTTGACTGTAACTGCAATACTTTCCTTGCGGAGTCTTGTGCCCTTACATTCGGGGCAAGGCATATTAAACATAAGTTCCTGTATTTCTTTCTTTGCCCACTCGGAATTAGTTTCCTGATACCGTCTTTCTACGCTCTTTAACACGCCCTCAAACCTTGCATACTGTTCACCTTTGGAAAATCTTCGTTCGTAGGTAAGATGCACCTTTTCTCCCCGAGTTCCGTAAAGCAATATATCTATAATTTCAGGGGGAAGCTCCCCCACAGGTGTGTCAAGACTGAACCCATACTGTTTTGCAAGGCCTCGATAATACATCGCAGCAATGCTGTTTTTGTCGTTGCCGGTCCAACCGTAAACCGCTATTGCACCCTCATTTATGCTTTTGGACTTATCAGGAATAAGTCTGTCCGGGTCAATAATTTCTATGCTGCCAAGCCCCATACAATGTGGGCAAGCCCCGTAAGGCGTATTGAATGAAAACATTCTTGGCGTCAGTTCTTCCAGGCTTATACCACAATCCTCGCAGGCATAATTCTGGCTGAACATCAGTTCCTTATCTTCATCGGGAAGCTGAATCACAACCAATCCATGCGCCATTTTGAGAGCTGTTTCCAATGAGTCGGTCAGGCGTTTTTCAATTCCCTCACGCACCACAAGTCTGTCCACCACAATTTCGATATTGTGCTTTTTTTGTTTGTCGAGCACAATTTCGTCTGTGCCCGGGTCAAACTGTTCGCCATCTACCCGTACACGCACAAATCCATCCTTTGCTGCTTTTTCAAACACCTTGGAATACTCACCCTTTCTGCCACGAACGACAGGGGCAAGTATCTGGAATTTAGTTTTTTGTGGGAGTTCTAAAATCGCATCGACTATCTGGTCGATGGATTGCGATCGGATTTCTTTGCCGCACTTGGGACAATGTGGAACGCCTATCCGGGCAAATAAAAGTCTTATATAATCATAAATCTCGGTAACTGTGCCTACTGTTGAACGGGGGTTTTTGCTTGTGGTTTTCTGGTCAATGGATATTGCCGGCGAGAGCCCGTCTATGGAATCTACATTCGGTTTTTCCATCTGCCCCAAAAACTGTCTTGCATATGCCGATAACGACTCAACATATCGTCTTTGTCCCTCGGCATATATGGTTTCAAAGGCGAGTGATGACTTGCCCGAGCCGGAAAGTCCTGTCAGTACAACCATTTTATCGCGGGGGATTTTTACATCTATCCCTTTGAGGTTGTTCTCTCTCGCCCCTTTTATTTCAATATACTTGTGCATTTTATTCGCCCCTCAGTCTGTTTATTTCGTCTCTCAGTTTTGCTGCCAACTCAAACTGCAACAGTTCTGCTGCTTTCTTCATCTCGGTAGTAAGCTCCGCTATCGTTTTTGTCCTTACTTCTTCAGCGGTATAGTTTTCCCTTGGACCCTGGTCATCATCCTTGACGGTAGCCTCTATAATCTCATAAACGCCTTTTTTGATTGTCTGCGGAGTTATATTATGCGCCTTATTATACTCCTCCTGAATCTTGCGACGCCGCTCGGTTTCTGAAATCGCCCTGTGCATCGAACCTGTAATGTTGTCCGCATACATAATAACCGTGCCCTCTGCGTTTCGTGCAGCACGGCCTATAGTCTGTATCAAAGATGTTTCCGAACGCAAAAAACCCTCCTTGTCAGCATCTAAAATCGCCACCAAAGAAACTTCAGGAATGTCCAGACCTTCACGAAGAAGGTTTATCCCCACAAGAACATCAAACACGCCCAATCTGAGGTCACGAATGATTTCCATTCTTTCAATAGTTTCCACCTCGGAATGCAGGTATCTCACCTTGACGCCCATATCCTCGAAATATTCGGTAAGGCGTTCTGCCATTTTCTTGGTCAATGTGGTAACAAGCACTCGCTCGTTTTTCTTCACTCTGTCACAAATCTCGCCATAAAGGTCATCCACCTGTCCATCAATTGGTCTGACTTCAACCTTGGGGTCAAGAAGGCCTGTCGGACGGATAACTTGTTCAACAATTTGGGTTGAGCGCTCTTTTTCAAATTCAGCAGGTGTCGCACTCACAAAAATAGCCTGATTGATGTGGTCATAAAACTCGTCAAAATTGAGAGGTCTGTTGTCATAGGCAGACGGAAGCCTGAATCCGTATTCCACCAAATTATTCTTTCTTGCCCTGTCCCCCGCATACATAGCTCTGACCTGCGGGATTGTAACATGGGACTCGTCAACAATCAGCAAAAAATCCTTTGGCAAATAATCCAAAAGGGTGAATGGCGGGCTGCCCGCTTTTCTGCCGCTTATATGCCGTGAATAGTTTTCAATCCCTTGGCAAAAGCCTGTTTCTCTCAGCATTTCCATATCATAATTGGTGCGTTCTCTTATTCTTTGTGCCTCAATTAACTTTTCATCTGCCGTAAATTCTGCCGAACGCTGCTCCATCTCGTCAAGGATTTGGGGAATAGCTCGGTCAAGTTTTTCCTTTCCTGCAACATAGTGCGAGGCGGGATATATGGCACAATGCTTCAGGTTTGCCAGAACCTCGCCCGTAACAGAACTGACTTCGGCTATACGGTCAATCTCATCACCAAAGAACTCTATTCTTATGGCATTTCCGCTCGAATACGAAGGGAACACATCAATCACATCACCACGAACACGAAACTTGTTGCGGCTGAAGTCTATATCGTTGCGTTCGTACTGAATTTCGATCAGCTTTTTTATTACCTCGTCACGGTCTGCAGTACCGCCCACGCGAAGGGATACCACCATATTATTGTAGTCAATTGGGTCGCCAAGTCCGTAAATACAAGACACACTGGCAACAATTATTACATCTTTGCGTTCAAAAAGTGCCGCTGTGGCACTGTGTCTTAGTTTGTCAATGTCGTCATTGGTCTGTGCATCTTTTTCGATATAGGTGTCCGAATGAGGGATATATGCCTCGGGCTGATAGTAGTCATAATACGACACAAAATACTCCACGGCATTTTCGGGAAAAATTTCCTTGAATTCGCTGCAGAGCTGTGCCGCCAAGGTTTTGTTGTGGGCAAGAACAAGCGTAGGCTTGTTCACATTTTTTATCACATTTGAAACCGTAAAGGTTTTGCCGGAGCCGGTAACACCCAGCAATGTTTGAAATTTGTCGCCACGCAATACGCCCTCGGTCAGTTTTTCAATTGCCTTGGGCTGGTCGCCGCTTGGCGTATACTTTGACACTATCTTAAAATCCATAATAATCTCCATTCGCCATCAGTTTGCTTTACAAGATATTATCACATCTATTTGTACTTCAAACTAATCTTCTCCAGATATCCTTTGCCAAGAATACTGAAATATTTATCACCCGAAAAAATCAAGCTGTCAGCCAATATAATCCCTGCCGCCGCAAGTGTTTCCTTCAAGCCTTTAGATGCCTCAATGTCATTATGCGATGGATTTAGATTCCCACACGGATGATTGTGCGCAACAAAAACTATGCTTGCGTTATCCAAAAGGGCATATTTTGCCACCTGTTGCGGAAATATATGTGTTTCGCCATTTACTCCGTCGGAAATTTTTCTTACCGAAAGCAGGCGGTACGATGAGTTAAGGTTAAACAGGTATGCCGCCTCAACAAGTAATCCATAAAAATAGGTCTTTGCAAAGTCCACTCTTTCGTCCAAGGTGCTGAGCCTTGGCGGAGGTGTATCCTTAATACTTCGTTCAACTATCCCCAAAAGCGGTGGCAAAGAAGTAAGGAATTTTGCCGTGCGTGGACCTACGCCTTCAACCTCGGCAAGTGCCATAGCATCTGCATTAAGTGCTGCACCAAGAGTTCCAAATCTTTCTAAAATACGATGCGCCGTAGCGTTGGTATCACCCCTGGGTATCACCGCATACAAAATATATTCAAGTTGTTCATGGGGTTCCAGCATTTCAAGTCCAAACTCTCTGACTTTCTTATCAAGCCGTGCCCGATGATTCTCGTGAAGATTCATTTATTTCTCCTCCTAAGGGTTTCCAACACCTCGGCAAAATATTCCGGTATTTCTCGTTCAAATTCCATATACTCCTCAAAAACAGGGTGGATATATCCAACCTTGCAGGCGTGGAGCAGTTGTCCGTTCAGTTTAAATTCTTCCTTCTTTTTGCCGTACACAGGGTCGCCCACTATCGGGTGGTTATTCTTTGACATATGAACCCTTATTTGATGGGTTCTGCCCGTTTCAAGGCGGCACTTTACAAATGTATATTTATCAAATCTTTCCAAAACAAAGAAGTGCGTAATGGCATTCCTTGAATTTTTATCTGTTATCGTCATTTTTTTGCGGTCCTTGGGGTCCCTGCCTATAGGTGCGTCAATAGTGCCGCTGTCCTCTTTTATTTTGCCGTGAACAAGGCAAACATATTCGCGGGTCAGGCTATGCGCTTTTATCTGCATTGCAAGGCCCGTGTGTGCCTTGTCGTCTTTGGCAACAAGAAGCAGTCCGCTTGTGTCCTTGTCAATTCGGTGCAGTATTCCGGGGCGAAGCTCTCCGTTTATCCCCGAAAGGTTTTCGCCACAATGGGACATCAGTGCGTTAACAAGTGTTTTATCCAGATTCCCTGCGGCAGGATGCACCACCATTCCCTGCGGCTTGTTGACAACAAGCATATGCTTGTCCTCATACACAATGTCCAGCGGGATGTCCTCTGCCACAATTTCCGTCGCCTTTGGCGCAGGAATTGTAACATCAACCACATCGCCTGCCTTCAATTTATAATTTGATTTGACCGGTCTTTCGTTTACCAGCACATCGCCCTGTTCAATCAGTTTTTGTATTCTTGACCTGGTTAAGTCTTTTGACATTTCTGTCAAAAACACATCAAGGCGAGCCCCTGATTGTTCCACGCTAAATCTCATCTTCTTCACAATCCTTTTTACTGCGATTGTTTTCATCAAATACCATTATCCAAAGCACCAATAATCCTGCACCTATACAAACAAATATATCCGCCACATTAAACACAGGGAAGTCTATCAGCCTGAAGTCAAGAAAATCGACTACAAAACCACGGAATATGCGGTCTGCCAAATTTCCTACAGCGCCGGCAACCAAGAAAGTTATTGCAGTGTCGAATATTTTTGACTTGCCACCATAACGCCTCATCAAATAAAATACACCTATTAACGCAAGCACAGTTAAAATGATAAAAAACCAGCGCCCATCCTGAAAAATACCGAATGCCGCTCCTCGGTTTTCAACATAGGTAAGATGAAAGACGCCCTCCCACAAAGGAAGCGTATCGATTGGCTTCAGCATATTAAGAGCAAGAATTTTTGTTACCACATCGCAGGCAACAATCAAAAAACCTATAACAAAAAACAGCATAGATTTTCTCCTCCAAAACACGAAAATCTGTTCCCCGCAAGACAACAGTTTGCCTGAGAAACAGATTTCCGGTCAAAATTTTCTTGATTAGACTTCCTCGGCAGTTACATCTTCGTCAGGCTCTGCCGCTACATATTCGCCTTTTTCATTTACAGTTATTTTGGGAAGTTCCTTGGTTACCCGTTCAAGTTCTTTAAGTGTTGACAACATATCAATTGAGCTTTCTTCTTCAGCTTCCACTTCTGCAGGCTGGGTATCCACCTTTAGTTCGTCGGCTTGGATTTTATTTTCAGGCATACTGAATTCTTTGACAATATCAAGCTGAGAAGTAAGAAGCGATATAATTCTTGTCCTGAAAACCTCAACATTGCGTTTCATTTCCTCGTATTCAAAACTGATACGCGTAACCTCGCGGCTTGCGTCAGAAAGTAACTGTGTCGCCTTAGTTTCTGCATCAGCAACGATATTTTCTGCCTTTTTCTTTGCATTGTGAACAACCTCGTCGCCTGCACTCTGTGCCACAAGGATTGCACTTTGGAGGGTCTCCTCCATAGATTTATATTGTTTAATAGCATTTGAAAGCATATTTATTTTGTCACGGTTTGCCAGGGTTTCCTTGTACAAGCTCTCATAATTTTCGCAGACAACACCAAAAAACTCGTCTACATCTGCTTTATTGTAACCTGAAATGGTCTTTTTAAATTTTCTATTTTCAATTTCCAATGGAGTCATCATAATACATTCACCTCTTGAAATGTTTTTACTAAATCGCCTTTTGGATACAAATACCCACACGGCCTTTCTTTGTTTCGGTAGTTTCCTCGGCAAGTCTGAATCTGCCGGCGCCTCTGATTGAAATCACATCGCCCGGGCTCAGCTTGACAGATGTGTCTGTCATCTCTTGCCAATTGACCGACACCCTTTTTTCACGGATGGCTTCTGCAGCATTTGCGCGTGATGTTTTAAGTGCAGCCCCCACCACCGCGTCAAGTCTTAAGGATGCCACAGTGGTTTTGATTTCCTCAAATTTGCGTTTGGGGATTTGCGATTTGGAAAGGTCTGCTATGCTTGCCGAAACCCCACACCTTGCAACCTTGTCAAGATTTGAGATTATGTATTCGGCAATATCTGTCAAAGCAAACACCAGACACCTGTCGTCATAGCACAGTATGTCGCCCAATTTTTCACGCTTTATTCCAAGGCCAAGGATGCTGCCCAAAAAGTCGCGATGCGAAAGAGTAGCAATATCCCTGCCCTTTATTTCAATCAAACTTATAAACTCGCCATCAATGGATTCCTCGGCGTAATCAGGGTACGCCAGAAACAAGCACCGCTCTGCCTCGGCATAGCCACCAAAAAACTTAAAGTTTATATCCGGACTGAAGAGCTTAGGGTTGAACCCATTTTTTACAGTCATTTTTTCTGCCGGGGTCAAAAAGCCAAAGGCTTTGGGTGAATATTGCTTTTCGCAAATTCGCGCAGTATCTTCCGCCCTTGCGATAAGGGCTTTTGCATCGTTTTTAGTTTCCACTAATTAATTGCTCCAGGGGAATATACCCTTGTTGCGAAGTTCATCCTTGAAGTCGCCCATAATGCCCACATTATAAGGTGCAATCAAGAAAATACCATTAGAAACCTTTTGGATATTTCCATCAAGTGCATAAACCGAGCCACTTAAAAAGTCAACTATTCTGCGGGCAACATCACGGTCAACAGACTCAAGATTCATAACAACAGGTTTCTTGCTCTTTAAATGATTTGCAATATCTCTTGCATCCTCAAAGGTTTCGGGTTGCATAACAACCAGCTTAAGTTGTGCGGTTGTGTGGATTTTTACCACTTTGCCTCTTTTGCCACTGTCAAGAGTTTCGCTCTCGTCTGCTTCAAAAACAGGGCTATTTGAAAATTCGTTGCCCTCAAGCAATTCGTCATCAAGCTCGTCTGTGGTTTCAAAACCGATAAGGTTAAGCATTTTGTTCACTATACTCATTTTTCTTTCCTCCAAAGTTTATATAAATTTAATAATATTAATCAACTTCACTTTTTATTGTATCACAAATTTATCCGTTTGTATAGTCCCGTTTTCCAAAAATTCCTGTTCCTACCCTGACCATTGTTGCACCACATTTTATAGCAAGGGGAAAGTCATTCGTCATACCCATTGAAAGCTCGTCCATATCAACATTTTTAATCTTTTTTGCTTTGACTTCCTCTGCCAGATTCCTGAGGCCATCGAACACATTTTCCAAAACTTTACTGTCATCTACAAAAGGTGCCACTGTCATAAGACCATCAATCTTGACATTCTCAAAGTCTGTGGAAATCCTTTGGCAAAGCTCGACGCAATCCCTTGGGTTTATCCCAAACTTACTCTCCTCACCCGAAACATTGACCTCAAGCAAAATCCGTTGTATCTTGCCGATTTTTTTTGCAAGGCGGTCGATTTCCTTTGCAAGGTCATAGCTTTCGACCGAGTGAATAAGTTCAACCTTGTCGATTATGTACTTCACCTTATTTTTTTGCAAATGACCTATAAGATGCCATTTGCAGGGTTTTACCGAATCATACTTTTCAAGAATTTCCTGAACACGATTTTCGCCGATATCAGTTACACCCAGGTCGATTGCCTGATTAATCACATCAACACCATAAGTTTTGGTAACCGCAATCAGCCTTACTCCGTCGGTCTTTCTTCCGCAAGACTCTGCGGCTTCTGATATTTTTTGATTTATTTCTTTTAAGTTTTCACTTATATATGACATCACCGCACCACCTTGCCTTCATAAATATCCCTGCCACTGATAATAAGCTCGTCATACAGTTTCAAGACTATGGGGTTTTCTGCACTTTCAAGTTTTTCCTCGACCACAACCCAATCCTTGCCGTTATACAAAAGCTCAACCGGGATGAACCTTGCTTTGTTGCTGCGAACCACATAAACGCCCATCTCGCCATCGGTCATTCTGAGTGCCTTGGCGGGAATCCTGAACCCACCGAAGGTATCCTTGACAAACTCCACCTTCGCCTTTGACATAGAGTATATCATATCAATATATTTGTTAGAGGTTACCACCAAAATAACCTTGTCTGAGTCCTCGGCGGTTATTTTTGAAACCGTTCCCTCCATAGTTTCAATACCTATATCTGAAAATCTTATATTTAAAGTGTTGCCTACCTTAAGACCTTCTACCGAGTTGGCAGGAACCAGAGCCGCAATGCTCCACGAAAAGTTATTCACAATTTTGCCTATAGGTTCACCCGCTGATGCCTGTTCACGGGTTTGTGCCGTTTTGTAACTTTTGTTAAGTTCCTTCAGGTATTCAGCGTTTATGCCATCAAGGGCAGCAAGTGTTGTTTTTTCCTCCATACCATCTATTCGTGATGTAAATGCTCCGGATTTGGGTGCGTGTATCAAGGTTCTTTCAATATTATACTTTTGTTCAAGCTCCAGCTTTTGTTGTTTAAGTTTTTCAAGCTCCTTGTTGCGGTCCACACTCTCTGCCTCACCGGAGATAATACGGCGTTTTTCAATCAGTTCGTTGACGCTTTCGCCAATTTCAGCAACGCTTGCCATATCATTTCTTGCCCCTGCCTTTGGTACAACCCGCAGACTTTGGGAAATGGTTTGCTCAATCTTTGCGGTATCGCTTGAAAACACATCTGATGTTCTCAGGCCTTTTGATAACTCGCTTATTTGTTCGTCGATTTTTTTAAGTTCGCTGTTTGCGGCTACATTCACTTCGTTTTTATACAAGGACATTACCACTTCGCCGCGGCTGACACGCTCGTCCTCGGGAACTTCACAATATAAATAGCCACTCTCCGGTGCCAGTATAACAGTCTGGTCGCGGAAGATATATCCGTCGGCACTAACTATACTCTCCTCCGAGCCACTGCGGACAATTGTTGTTTCTAACCGTGAGCCGTAACTGGACATCACATTAACAGCAACAATCAAAACGAATGCAATTATCAAAAAACCAAGAAACCCGCCGCGCTTCTTTTTATTCTTTTTTGGGGTGCTTTTATTATTACTCATTTCTATCTCCGTTCCGCTGTTTTGTCGGTGAAACCGTTTATATGTTGATCAGGCATTATCCTCTTTCAAAAATTCCTTGCATCTTTGGATTATCTCATTAATACAGTTGTCGTCAGTAAGGCTTACCCACTGGATTTCCTTATTTCTTCTGAACCAAGTCAATTGCCGCTTTGCATATCGACGACTTTCCTGCTTGATTTTTTCCACCGCATCTTCAATGGTGCATCTGCCGTTAATGTATTCCAGAAGTTCTTTGTATCCAATGGCTTGCATTGCGGTAGTATTTCTGTCAATGCCCAATTCTGCAAGAGCCTTTACCTCGTCTAACAAGCCCTTTTGCATCATAATATCCACACGATTGTTAATTCTCTCATACAAAAGGCTGCGCTCGGTATCTATCCCCAGAATAAGTGCATCATACTGGGGAGTTCGTCTTGCTTCAGCACTGACCTGAGTAAATGTTTTGCCTGTTACTTTGCAAACCTCCAACGCCCGTATAACTCTGCGAACATTATTTGGGTGTATTCTTTCTGCCGCTTGGGGGTCTTCAACCTCCAAAAGGTTATGAAGCGCCTCGTTGCCCTCACGGTCTGCATAGTCTTGCATTTCTTTGCGAAACTTTGGACTGCCTTCAAACTCGGCAAAATCAATATTGTTCAGCACGCTGTCCATATAAAGTCCTGTGCCTCCTGCCACTATGGGGACCTTGCCACGCATCAGGCAATCGTCAATACAAGTCCTTGCCATCTCTGCAAAATCTGCAACACTGAACCGTTCCCACGGTTCAATAATGTCTATCATATGATGCGGAACCTGACGCCTTTCCGTTTCATCGGGCTTGGCTGTGCCAATATCCATTTTTTTGTATATCTGCATTGAATCAGAAGAAATAATTTCTCCCGATACGCTCTTTGCAATTTCTATCGCGAGGGCAGTTTTGCCCGATGCGGTAGGCCCTGCAATAGCTATAATTTTTTTAGTCATAGTCCGCAATATGCTCCCTTACACAATTCTTTTAAAGATCTTTTCAATCTCTCGCTTGGTATATTCAATCTTGATTGGTCTGCCGTGCGGACAGGTTGTTATTCCCCGTTCTTCCAGTTCGGCAACATCCTTCAGTATGCCCTCCATTTCAAGAATACTCAGCTTTTTATTTGCTTTTATAGCATACTTGCAAGAAATCATATCAAGAAGCCGTTCTTCAAAGGACAAAAGTCCCATTGGTCGATTGTCTGAAAGTGCTGAAATTACTTCCAAAGCAAGGGCTTTTATTTCATCCTCGTCGCCCATATACGGGGTTTCGCGGATAATCACGCTGCCTTTACCAAATTCTTCAATCAAGAATCCCATATCCGAAAGAATCTCGCAATTATCCTTTGTCGCCTGCAATTCGGCTGCCTCGACATCAAGGACAATAGGTGAAAGCAAAACCTGACCTTTTGTATTTTTGGCAATGTAGTCTGCTTTAAGCATCTCAAACCGTCTGCGTTCGTGAGCGGCGTGCTGGTCAATCAAAAACATTTTGTCGCCCTGCTGAGCTATAACATAAGTATCAAAAATCTGCCCCACCACTTTTGCCGGCATCTGTTCCTCGTTCTTCGGCAGGTCTTTTAATTCCTCCAATACAAGCTGTTCTTGTGTTTCCTGGGGCTTTACTTCTTTAGTTATATTTTCGCTTTGCATTGGCTCTGCCTTTTGCTGAAGTTTGAATGTTACGGGTTGTCCAATTGCCGACGAGTATTCCTGCGGTTTGTTATCCGCCGATGTATCTGTCGGGGATTTGAAGGTATATTTGTCAACCGCACCAATTGTTGTTTTTCCGGGGATTGTCCTGTCCAAAAACTCTTTTATTATCTTTCTGTCAGGGGCACTCTCCACTCTGGCGGAGTCTGTTACTGTTGTTGCGGTACTGCTGTGCATCTTTGCAGACTGTGCAGTTTCTTGGCTTCCCTCATTTTTTATTTGGTAGAGGGCATTTTTAACTCCACAATGAACTATATTGTAAATTTCTTTTTCGTTTGCAAATTTGATTTCGGTTTTTGCGGGATGAACATTAACATCAACCAATTGTGGTGCAAGGTCGATACTAAGAACAAAAAACGGGAATTTTCCGGTCATAAGGATATTTCGGTAAGCCTCTTCAACCACCTTTGACACAACATGATTTTTTATGTATCTGCCATTTACCATCAAGGTCTGTCTGGTGCGATTACCTCTGGCAAGCTCGGGCTTGCCGACCACACCCGATACATGAACACCATGTTCGGTATAATCAACATCGTACACCGCCTTGGCGTGGTCAATTCCGTAAATGTTGAGAATTGTATTTTTAAGTTTTCCATCGCCCGATGTAGAAAAAATTTCCTTTCCATCGCAGATATACTTAAAAGCAATCTGTGGGTTGGCAAGAGCAATTCTGCCTAAAACATCCGTTATATAACTTGCTTCGGTTGCGTCCTTTTTCAAAAACTTCATACGAGCAGGGATGTTGGCAAACAAATCCTCAACAACCATGGTTGTACCGTGATTGCAGGCAATTTCGTCTTTTTGCGAGAATACCCCGTGATTTATGGTCATCATACTGCCTAAAGCTGCGTCCTTTGTGCGTGAAATAACCTGCACCCGTGCAACAGCGCATATACTTGCCAATGCCTCGCCCCTGAAACCCATTGTTGATATTTCAAACAAATCATCAATCTCACGCAATTTGCTTGTTGCGTGGCGAAGAAACGCAAACTCCAGTTCCTCGGTGGGAATACCCTTGCCGTTATCCTCTATGGAAATATATTTTATTCCGCCATTTCTTATCTCAACAGTAATGCGGTCTGCCTTCGCATCAATAGAGTTTTCGACAAGTTCTTTAACAACCGCCGAAGGTCTTTCCACAACTTCTCCTGCGGCAATCTTGTCGGCAACTTCTTGCGACAATACTTTTATTTGTGGCATTTGGGGGTCCCCCTTTCGAGTCAGTTTTTATTTTTCTCCTTGTACAGTTTTTCAAGCCAAACACTTACATATTGATAGCTTTTGCCCTTATGGCATAAAGTTTTGTAAGTGCCTCCATTGGCGACATTGAATCCAGGTCGAGGGATTTTATTTCCCTTACGATTTCATTCTCTTCTTCTATGTTCAGCCCTATCTGGAGGTCTTCTTCAAATGGCAGGTCAATTTTTTGAGTCTTGATTGGTGTCCTTTCGGTTTTGCCGTCTCTTTCTTCAATTTCTTTTAATATTTCTTTTGCCCGTTTTATAACATCCTTTTTGACACCGGCAAGTGCCGCAACTTCAACACCATAACTGCCGTCTGCCCCACCGCGGATGATTTTGCGCAAGAAGGTTATGTCATCGCCTTTCTTTTTAACCGCTATGCAAAAGTTCTTTACATTCTCCTGTGTGTCTTCAAGCTCGGTTAGTTCGTGATAGTGTGTTGCAAACAGGGTTTTTGCTCCGCATTTTTTCTTGTTTGCTATATATTCCACCACAGCCCAGGCGATGCTCAATCCGTCATAAGTGCTTGTTCCTCTGCCGATTTCGTCAAGAATGACAAGGCTTTTTTCGGTAGCATTATCAAGAATATATGCCACCTCTGTCATTTCCACCATAAAGGTCGACTGACCTGCCGACAAGTCATCTGATGCACCAACCCGTGTGAATATCTTGTCCACTATCCCAATTTCCGCCGAACTTGCAGGGACAAACGCCCCCATTTGCGCCATAAGTACAATAAGTGCTGTTTGCCTCATATATGTAGATTTGCCCGCCATATTGGGGCCTGTTATTATTGCGATTTGATTAGCCTCGCCGTCCAGGTCGGCATCGTTGGGGATAAACACATTGTTTTGCCCTATGCTTTCAACAACCGGATGCCTGCCGTCGCGAATAACAATTTTATCGCTCATATTTACACTTGGCATAGCATAGTTATTTTTTTCTGCCACATAGGCAAAAGAGCACAAAACATCTGTAGTAGCAATGGCATGTGCAGTTTTTTGTATTCTTGCAACACTTTCGGCAACCGCATCCCTGACCTTGCAGAACATATCGTATTCCATCGCAACAATCTGACTTTCTGCCTCTACAATTTGTTCCTCTACTTCTTTTATCTGAGGAGTTATGTATCTCTCGCAATTGGAGAGGGTTTGCTTTCTTACAAAATATTCGGGGACTTCAGCAGTATTTGCTTTGCTGATTTCAAGATAGTAACCAAAAACCCGATTATAGCCCACCTTTATATTGCGGATACCTGTTTTTTCCTTTTCTTCCTCGGCAAAGTTGTTTATCCAACGCACACCATTGGACATAACATCCCGCCTTTTGTCGATTTCTTCGCTGAAACCATCGCGGATAAGCCCGCCCTCACGCAACGAAATCGGGGCATCCGGATTAATTGCTTCTTCAATTATCATTCTTATATCTGCAAGGTCATCTGTGTCCTCGGCAAGTTGCAAAAGCACCCCTGAATGACATCCCGAAAGAAGTTTCTTTATATCAGGGATTTTACGAAACGAAGCCGCTACCGACAACAAATCACGACAGTTTGCAGTTTTGTATGCAATTTTGGATATAATGCGTTCTATATCCAGAACCGTACGCAGAGCATTCCCCAGTTCTTCTCTTAATATGGGTTCTTCCAATAATTCTGCCACCGCTTTATGACGATTTTGAATCTTGGCACAGTTTGCCAAAGGCATGGTTATCCATTTTCTGAGAAGCCTTGCCCCCATGGGTGTTTTTGTCTTGTTTAAAACTCCAAAAAGGCTTCCCTTTGTCTTTTGGTTGCGCATGGTTTCAAGAAGCTCCAGATTGCGGATACTGTAGTTGTCCAATTCCATATATTCGTCTGCTTCAATCACATCCACCTGACGAAGATTTGCAAGCTCTGTCTTTTGAGTTTCCTCCAAAAACATAAGCAGTGCGCCAAAAGCACGAAGGGCATAAGGCTTTCCTACTATAATCGAATCACTATTTGCAAATTTTTCTCCCACGGTCTTTTTTGCAGTTTCTTCATCGAATGCCCAGTTGTAATAGTTGCGAACACTGCATCCAAATCGTTCTGCTACATAGCCAAGAAGATGGGTTTTTTCATAGGCTTCAAGGTTGAAAATAATCTCTGACGGTGAAAACCTGCAAAGCTCATTGAAAACAAAAATTTCTATGTCGTCGCCCTCAAATTCGTTAACCGAAATTTCGCCTGTTGAAATATCCGCCAACGCCACACCGGCAGCTTGTCCAACTATACAAACAGATGCAAGATAGTTGTTTTTGCTTTCCTCCAACACAGCAGAGTCCATAATTGTACCCGGAGTAACAACACGGATTACCTCACGCCTTACTATCCCCTTTGCCGCTGCAGGGTCTTCTGCCTGCTCGCAAATTGCCACATTGAAGCCATTTTCAACCAGTTTCGCTATATAGGAATCCACAGCATGAAATGGCACACCACACATAGGTGCGCGTTCTTCCTGTCCGCAATCTCTGCCGGTCAGTGTTATTTCAAGCACCCGTGATGCAGTAATTGCGTCATCAAAAAACATCTCGTAAAAATCACCTAAACGATACATCAGTATAGCATCTTTGTATTGTTCTTTTATTTCAAAATACTGACGCATCATGGGTGTAAATTCCGCCATCAGGATTCCCTCCAATCAATCTTTTTTTAACTTTTAATGGCAGCTGCCACAGCTTGAACAGTTTCCACTGCAGCTTCCCTCACCTGCAGCATTTTCCTGCCCTGTGATGAAATAGCTGAGTACCGCATTGACCTGCTGAACCATATTGTCAAATTCACGGCTTGCCTCGATATACTCGGAAATCAGCGGATTCACTGCTACCTTTTCAAACTCTGCCTGAACATATGCTTTAAATTCAGCAAGTTCCTCCTTGGACGGGTTTGTTCCTCTGAGCTTTTCAGTTGCCGCTTTGCGGTTATCATTGTATGTTTTAAGAAGGGCTACCGCCTCATCATTTGCATTCATTTTGTCGGAAGCATTGGTCATTCTTACCCGCTCTTCACTGTCTGCAATCATTGTTCCAAGTTCCTGTGCTTTGTCGATAATTTCATTTCTCATTTTTATATCTCCTAAAAATAAATTTTATATTATTTCGCCCGTAAGGGACCATGTTTTAAAATCATTGATTTTTACCCTAACGATTTTGCCTATAAGGGTTTTATCACCACGGAAATTGACAATCTTTCCGCCTTCTGTTCTTCCACTTAAAAATTCCTCATTAGTTTTGCTGACACTCTCGGTCAGAACTTCAATTTCTCTTCCCAGATATGCCTTATTCTTTTTGTTTGAAATTTCATTCTGCAGTTTAAGCATACGGTCAAAATTGCTATGTTTTTCAGCTTCTGTCAGGTAATCGGGAAGTTCTGCTGCGGGAGTGCCGCTGCGTCTTGAATAGATAAAGGAATATACCATATCAAATTCCACCTCGGCAAGAAGCTTCATCGTCTGCTCAAAATCCTCGTTGGTTTCGGTTGGGAACCCAACTATAATATCCGTCGTCAGTACAATATCCGGGATTCTTTCTCGCACCCGTTTCACAATATCCATATATTTTTCACGGGTATATTTGCGGTTCATTGCCTTAAGAACTTCATTGGAGCCGCTTTGCACAGGCAAATGAAGTTGTTTGCAAATTTTAGGTTCTCTTTCCATAACAGCAATCAGTTGGTCAGATATGTCTTTGGGATGGGATGTCATAAACCTGACCCTCTCGATTTTGTCTACCTTGCAAACCTGGGTCAAAAGTTCTGCAAATGACAAACTGCCCTCCTCAAGGTCGTTGCCGTAAGAATTTACATTTTGCCCCAACAGCATAATCTCTTTGTAACCATTTTCTGCCGCCTCACGCACTTCTTTCAGGATGCTTTCCGCTTTTCTGCTGCGTTCTCTGCCACGCACATAAGGGACAATACAATACGAGCAAAAGTTGTTGCAGCCATACATAATTGAAACCTTTGCCAATGGCGATTCTTCACGGCTCAGGCTTATGCCCTCCGCTATCTCACCCTGGCTGTTTTGAATTTCAAAAACCCGGTTGCCGCGTCTTGCCTTGTCCAGAATTTCGGGGAATCTGTAAAGGGCATGGGTGCCAAACACCATATCCACTTGCTTATATTTTTTCTTTATTTGCTCGGCAATATGTTCTTGCTGTACCATACACCCGCAAACACCTATCAAAAGTCCTTCTTTTTGTGATTTAATACTTTTTAATGTACCAATGCAACCAAACACCTTAAGCTCTGCATTTTCGCGCACGGCACAAGTGTTGTAAATAATCAAATCGGCTTCTGAGATGCTCTTGCAAAGCCCATATCCCATATCTGTAAGCATACCTCGCAATTTCTCTGAATCGTTCTCGTTCTGGGCACATCCGTAGGTTTCCACAAAAGCCAATGGCCTTATACAAGATATTGAATTTTCTGTGCGAATTTTTTCTATAAAATTCTGTTGAGCTGCCATCTGCTCAGGAGTTATTTCCTTCAACAATTAACACTCCATTCAAACAATTTACCATTTTTAATTATACTATTTTTCGCGATTGTTTGCAATAGATTTTGTCATAAAAATATGGAAAAGTGAATATTTTTTTCGTCTTAACGCAAAATACTTTTAAATTGTAAAAAGGAGTACGATTATGGATTATACAAAACAGGAATACTTGGATTATATTAACAAAAAATCGCCTGACAGTCCGCTTTTGCGGGATATGGTTATTGCTTTTGTTGTCGGCGGAATAATTTGCACTATTGGTCAGGTTTTTGCCGAGTTTTACAAAAATTCATTGGGGATGGACGAGGAATCGGTGAAATCAGCCGTTCCTATTACCATGATTTTTTTAGGAGCATTATTGACAGGACTTAATGTATATCACAAGATTGCAAAATATGCAGGGGCAGGTACAATTGTTCCCATAACCGGCTTTGCCAATGCAATCGTATCCCCCGCAATGGAATTTAAGCGTGAGGGTTGGGTTTTGGGGCTTGCGTCAAAAATGTTTGTTATTGCCGGGCCGGTTTTGGTTTACGGAATCAGCTCGTCAATTATTTTTGGACTTATATATTATCTTTTACAGATTTTTTAACAAGGAGGACTGAAAATGAATAAAAAAATCGGGACTCAGACTATAGAATTTTCAAAAGGAGTCGGCATACTTTCCTGTGCTGCCATTGCGGGAAAAAAAGAGGGCGAAGGACCATTAAATCAATATTACGATGATATAATGGAGGATGCTGAATGGGGCGAGGAAACCTGGGAAAAAACAGAAAGCAAAATGCAAAAAACTGCACTTTCCAGAGCGGTAGAAAAGGGAGAAATTGACCTTTTGCATCTGGACCTGCTTTTTGCAGGAGACCTTTTGAATCAATGCACCAGCTCCACCTTTGCCTTTCGTGATTTTTCGGTACCTTTTTTAGGCGTATATGGTGCGTGTTCTACCATGGCAGAAACAATAGGTCTTGCCGCATCCATGATTGATGGCGGGTTTGCCAGTTATGCAGCCGCGGTTACCTCCAGTCATTTCTGCACAGCAGAACGGCAATACAGGTTTCCGCTTGAATATGGTGGCCAACGACCACCAACTGCACAATGGACGGTAACGGGGGCAGGGGCAGTTGTCCTGAGCAAAGAACAATCCACGGTTTGTGTAACTCACTTCACTGTCGGCAAGATTGTTGATGCAGGCATAAGCGATGCCAATAATATGGGTGCAGCAATGGC
>JAZNAJ010000235.1:0-3916 GCA_045586445.1 Clostridia bacterium
TTCCTTTGCACCACTGTTATCTGCAACCTTTAATAAACTCTGCTGCTGTATCATAAATGGATTCCTCCTATCTTATCAATTTAACGCATATTGCGTTTTCCAAAAGACCGGCTTATTATTTAGCCTTTTCGATAATCTCAACCAATCTCCATCTCTTGTCCTTTGAGAGAGGTCTGGTTTCCATAACCTTTACCTTATCACCTATGCCGCACTCATTGTTTTCATCGTGAGCCTTAAGCTTGTAGGTGCTTTTAATAACCTTCTTATAAACCGGGTGCTTTACGCTGTCTTTAATAGCAACAACGATAGTTTTGTCCATCTTGTCACTTACAACTTCCCCTACACGGGTTTTACGGTAGTTGCGCTTTTCTTCCATACGACACACCTCCTATTAATTCATGTTGGCATTCAAGCCAAGCTCTTGTTCTTTCAAAACCGTCTTAAGCTTTGCAATGTCCTTCTTAACTGCAGCAATTCTCATAGGATTGTCCAGCTGGTTCATTGCGTTTTGAAAACGGAGATTGAAAAGTTCTTCTTTTAAATCTTGAATTTTATCAACTATTTCCTGGCTTGAAAGGTCTCTAATCTCATTAATTTTCATTACATTTCACCTTCCATTTCCTGGTCAGCTTTTCTCACAAACTTACACTTCAAGGGAAGCTTGTGCATAGCAAGACGCATAGCTTCACGAGCTACTTCTTCGCTTACGCCGCCAATCTCAAATAATATTCTGCCCGGCTTAACTACTGCTACCCAGTATTCCGGTGAACCCTTACCACTACCCATACGAGTTTCAGCAGGTTTTTCTGTTACAGGCTTGTCAGGGAATACCTTAATCCAAACCTGACCACCTCTCTTGGTGTAACGAGTCATTGCAATACGGGCTGCCTCAATCTGGTTACTTGTAATCCAAGCAGGAGACTGAGCCTGAAGACCAAAATCGCCATAAGTAACTTTGTTACCGCGAGATGCTTTGCCCTTCATTCTACCACGCATAACTCTTCTATATTTAACTCTCTTTGGTGATAACATTATTTGTTTCCTCCTTCCGATTTCTTGGCAGGAGCTTTAACTTCCTTTACTTTCTTGCTTTCTGCAAGAACTTCACCTTTGTAAATCCAAACCTTAACGCCAAGCTTGCCGTAAGTTGTATCAGCTTCAGCAAAGCCGTAGTCAATGTCTGCTCTCAAGGTCTGAAGCGGAATTGTGCCCTCATGATACTGCTCGGTACGAGCAATTTCTGCCCCGCCAACACGACCTGAAACTGCTGTCTTGATACCTTTTGCACCAAGTTTCATTGTTCTGGTCATGCACTGCTTCATAGCCTTTCTGAAAGAAATTCTTCTTTCAAGCTGTGATGCAATATTCTCAGCAACGAGCTGAGCATTCATGTCAGGTGCCTTAACCTCAATTACATTAAGAATAACCGATTTACCTGTTAAGTTTTCTACATCTTTCTTAAGCTTATCGATTTCGCTTCCGCCTTTACCGATAACAATACCGGGCTTTGCGGCGTGGATAGAAAGACGAATTTTGTTAGCAAATTTTTCAATTTCAATTTTTGCAACTCCGGCTAAGAAGAGTTTTTTCTTAAGATAAGCTCTGAGCTTGTAGTCTTCTACAAGATTTTCGCCGTAGTTCTTCTTGTCAGCATACCATCTGGAATCCCAGTCCTTGATTATACCAACTCGGATACCGTGGGGATTAACTTTCTGACCCATGCTATATACCTCCTTTTACAAGATTATTCCATTTCCTTAAGTTTCAAAGTAATATGACTTGTCTTTTTGTTAATTCTGAATGCACGACCTTGTGCTCTTGCCTGTACTCTCTTAAGAGTAGGGCCCTGGTCAGCAAATACTTCTGAAACATAAAGATTTTCAACATTCATATTGTGGTTGTTTTCTGCATTTGCCATTGCTGACATCAAAAGCTTTTCAACAACCGGGCTTGCAGCCTTAGGTGTATTCTTGAGGATACCAAGTGCAACACCAACGGGCTTATTTCTTATTAAATCTATAACTATACGCACCTTTCTCGGAGCGATGCGTACATGAGTAACCTTTGCTACTGCTTCCATTGCTCTTTAGCTCCTTTCCTATTTAATATCTGTTAGCTTTATCTTGCTTACAGGAATTATTTAGAAGTTTTTGCACCTGCATGACCTCTGTATGTTCTGGTGGGAGCGAACTCGCCCAGCTTATGACCAACCATATCCTCGGTTATATATACCGGAACATGCTTTCTTCCGTCGTAAACTGCAATTGTATGACCAACCATTTCAGGGAATATAGTAGATGCTCTTGACCATGTTTTAACAACAACCTTTTCGTTTTTCTCGTTCATAGCAACGATTTTAGCGAGTAACTTCGCTTCCACGAAAGGTCCTTTTTTAATACTACGACCCATGAAGTGACCTCCTTAATCAAATTTTTCTAACTAATCACTTTTATTTAGAGTTGCGTCTCTTTACGATGAACTTGTCAGACTTGTTCTTCTTATCTCTTGTCTTATATCCAAGAGCAGGCTTGCCCCAAGGTGTAACAGGACTTGGTCTACCAATCGGCGACTTACCTTCACCACCACCGTGAGGATGGTCATTCGGGTTCATAACAACGCCTCGAACTGTGGGTCTGAAGCCCATATGACGCTTTCTGCCGGCTTTACCGATGTTGATGTTCTCGTAATCAGTGTTGCCAACCTGGCCAATTGTAGCACGACAGCCAAGACGAACCATTCTAACTTCACCGGAAGGAAGTCTTACCTGTGCTTAGCCATTTTCTTTTGCCATAAGTTGTGCAAATGTACCTGCACTACGAACCATCTGTCCGCCCTTGCCTGGATAAAGCTCAATGTTGTAAATCAAAGTACCAACAGGGATATCTTCAATTAAAAGAGCATTGCCTGGCTTAATATCTGCGCCCTTACCTGATACAACTGTGTCGCCCTTTTTAAGGCTAACAGGTGCAATAATGTAGGTTTTTACACCATCTTCGTATTGAAGAAGTGCAATGTTTGCACTACGGTTAGGATCATATTCGATTGAGAGAACTGTTGCGGGCATATTGTCCTTATTTCTCTTAAAATCGATTACTCTGTACTTTCTCTTAGTGCGGCCTCCGCGGTGTCTAACTGTTATTCTGCCGTATGAGTTACGACCTGCTTTGCTGTGAAGGGGACGAAGCAGTGACTTCTCGGGAGCCACTTTATCGATTTCTGCAAAATCAGAAACAGTCATCTGACGAAGCGAAGGTGTTGTAGGATTATATTTTCTAATTCCCATTTTTACATCTCCTTATCTACTTTCAATTACGGTAAAATTAGTTCTCAAAAAGCTCGATTGTCTTGCTGTCTGCTGTAAGTCTAACAACAGCCTTTTTCCAGTCAGCTCTCTTGCCCTGGTGAACGCCCATTCTCTTGTTTTTACCCAAGTAGTTAATGGTTGTAACACTCTGAACCTTTACCTTGAAAATTTCTTCAACAGCTTTTTTAATCTGGATTTTGTTTGCGGACTTTGCAACTTCAAAAGTGTACTTCTTGTCTGCAACCTGTTCCATACTCTGTTCTGTTATGATAGGTCTTTTAATAATATCGTGAGATGTCATATTCATTATGCGTACACCTCCTCAAGTTTTGAAACTGCATCCTTTGTAATGATGCACTTTGTATGTCCAAGCACCTCGTATGTGTTAATTGCTCCCACGAATGTTGTGTCAACACCTCTCAAGTTTCTTGCTGAGAGAACAACATTTTTGTCGTTTTCGGGAAGTACGATAAGTGCCTTTTCTGTTACGCCAAGATTTGCAAGGATTTGTGCCATCTTGCTTGTCTTGATTTCGTCCATTGTAAGGTTTTCGAGAACGATAAGTTCATTTTCAACAACCTTTGAAGAAAGTGCAGACTTAAGAGCAAGTCT
>JAZNAJ010000236.1:0-3613 GCA_045586445.1 Clostridia bacterium
TGTCGCAAACTGGGTATGAGCGACAAGGAAATTGCAGAAATGTACGATGATGATGCCGATGTGGATAAGGGTATCGAAATGCCTTGGGATTTATCCAAAGAGGAACATAAGGCGGCTATGAAACGAGCCAACGCAGACGAGCATAAAAAGCCTACTGCTCCCGTGAAAAGAGAACGCAAGGCAAACCCCACAAAAGCAGGAATTATCGCAGAAATCGCAACTTTCTTGACCGAAAACAGCGAATTTGCCACCGAAAATGTGGAAATTACGAACAAAGAGCGTATGATTGCGTTCAAAATCGGTGATGAAAGATACGAAATCACCCTAATTCAAAAGCGAAAGCCGAAAAATTGACCCAAAAGGGGGCGAAATGCCCCCAAAATCATTAAATTGTTGCGGAAAACGATGGTAAATCCCAACAGAAAGAGGTATTTTTATGGAAAAGTTTAATCCCTATGAGCGACACAATGTCGCTACTGTGTGCCACCTGCAAGTTGTTTTCCTGTCTGCCGAGTGCGGTCTGCCGTATGAGGAAATCGCACAAATTACTGGCTATGCCGTTTCCACTGTCCGTCTGTATGTCCGCAAGTATGCCGAGGACATCGACTTGGCAAGGGAATTTTTCATCAATGGTGTTCCTGCTCCTGCTGTTGAGCCGGTAGCGGTAATGTATCGCAAATTCCGTGATGGGCGGTCTGTGCCTATGGAGTTTATGCCCAATTTTGGCGAAAACCTCTCCAATGAGCAGATGGTGTACTTTTTCAAGTTTTTCGGTGCTGATGATCTGCTGTTCGACAAAATCGGCACAACCGCAAAAAATGCGGTCAGCCGTCTGCGTGATGAAATCGGTGAGTATTCCAAAAAGTTTCCCATTGACCGAGTGGAAATTCATCGTATTCGTTCCTGCGGTGGTATTCCTGCCGAGGGGTACGAAAGTGAACTGCGGGCAAGGCTAATTGCCGACCACCCTACCGCCTTCCGTAAAAATGACCGCTTTTTCGGTGCAGACATCGACCCTGCGGTATTTGATGAAATCTGCAACCAGTTTTCCGCAATCTGCGGTGCATAATGTGTAAAAAAATTCAGCCGAAACCAATCGGCTGAATTTTTTGTGCATTTTGACGAAAAAATTTTTCTTGACAAATCCGCTTTAATGTGATATAATGGCGGGTCGCGCACGATTGTGGCGACCCGAATTTTTGTCAAGAGGTAAGTTTCACAAATTTTCAATCCATTTTTTGTGCAATCTGCACAATTGACAAAATCCCATTACTGTGGTATACTATTGGTACAAAGAACAAAGGAGTTGATACCTATGGATAAGGAACTTGCTTTTAAGGTCATTGAAGCTCTGAACGAAGCCAAGAATATTGGTAGAGAGCCTGGCAGTTCCCAGTTAAATCCGATTGCTGACCAGTTGGGTGCAAAATTGCACAGTGGTTGTACTCGGTGGGCATTTGTGTTTGCCAAGCATCAAATAGTAGTCAAGTTTCCTAAGTATAATGAAACTGACGAGGACTACTGCGAAATTGAGGTTGCTAATTACAACCGAGCCAAGGAATTTCGTATCGAAAAGTGTCTGCTCCCTGTAGAGTATGTCGGCACAACCAATGACGGTATTCCAGTTTATATTCAGCCGATGTACACCACATCGCACGACCGCCTTGACTATTCCATTCAGCAGAAATGGGCGGAGAAAGCAAAAAAGCTACATCGCTCCCCTATTGTCAGCAAGGTGCGGAGTGGTTGCCACTACGCCCCCACGCAGTTATGGGTTGAGAGAGCCATTCAGATTTACGGCAAGGCTTTTATGAAATCCTTTCAGCGGTGGTCGCACGAATGTCAGGTTAATGACCTGCACTCGTCCAACATTGGGTATCTGCGTAAGCAACCTATCATCATTGATTACGCAGGTTATCACGGCTAAAAAAAATTAAAATTGGGGGTTGACAAATCCCCCAAGTCGTGATATAATACAAGTGTTCCGAGGGCAAAGGAACTCAAAACCCCAATACAAAGAAAGATTAGAGGAAACGCAGAATGAAACCTCGTCCTCCCCCTATTTAGATTACCCTAGCCGAAACCACACGAAATAGTAAGCCGTGTTTCCACAGTATTGGCGGAGTGTGGTGGGAAACGAAACTGTGGCTTGCCAAATTTTTTGTCGCATTATTTGAGGGAGCAAGTGAAGTCCAACAAATCAAGCGAACAGAGGGGTCGACACCTCTGACATCCTTTTAGGTACTGTATTGCACAGGGTGGGTGCAATTCCCACAAAGGACAAGTCCGTCTATCCATCAAAAATCAAAAATAAAGTGTGTATAATTTCCGCAGGACATTCTATCCTGCGGAACTTTTTTGTGTATTTTGCCTATTGACAAATGCGGTAAGATGTGCTATAATCAACGGGCCCAAGACGGCAGTCAGGGCCCGAATTTCCGATCCTCACACCCCATATGCAAAATTTTCTGTACTTCTAGCACCTCTCATATGGCGCAATAAAATCCCGAAACATATGGCCTTACTATCTAATCAACGCCCCACGCGCGGCCCAGACACACCGAATTTTAAAGCGACCGCGACCATCCGAATTTTTTGCGCATATGGCTTCAATCTCAATGTAAAGTGAAAAATCCCATTATCGCAGTGTATCCGGCCGGCTTATTATTATTCTCCCCCACTATATATATTATAACATATTTTTTAATAAAAATCAATTTGTAGATTTTATCTGCATCCATATGCGCCGGTCAGCCGATTCTTAGACCGGGCCTCGCGCACTTGAATTTGAAAATTATAAAAAAATATGATATAATATTAGTACAAAGATAAGAAAAAATATGGAGGGTAACCCAATGTATAATATTGATGAAATTAAGGCTCGTCTGGATAAGGGCGAGACTCTTGATGATATTGCCGCAGAAATGACCGCCACTCTGAATGCTGCCCAGGCAGCCCGCGACGCAGAGATGGCTCAACAGAAAAAAGATAAGCTAAATGCCGCCAAACGTGAGGATATGGAGTATCTAGTTCATGATATTCTATCCTGGCTCAAGACCTATTACCCCACTTTCTGCGAAGCAGTAGCTAAAGAGTTAACCGACTCCGACAAGGATGAGCTGTTTACCATTGTTGTAGACGCCATTATCGAGTCCATGGATAAGACCGCTGAGGCTACACTGAATCCTCGTAAGAACTTGTTCGGTATGAATCCTATGATGTGGGCTTTTATGAGCGATATGCCTATGCTGAACCCCGATGGTGTGGTTTATAAGAGCAAGGCTCCTACCAATAAGTCTGATGATGACATTCTAAATGACTTCCTCGGCAAAATTTGCCACTAAAAAATAATAGTCCCGACAGACAATCATCTGTCGGGATTTTTGCTTTGTAGAATTAACTGTAAATATTCCAAGAGAAACGAAAAAAGACCGCAGAGACAAACATCTCTACGGTCTAATTTTATATTATGAGGATAACGATGACGGGAAAATTGAATCTGCTTGTCGCGTCCCGATCGGCCACCACACTCCACCAATTACCCAACTTACCCCAATTTCCTTTTTTCTCTCTGCCATCTAATCTCTTCCAATAGTGGAGAAAAAACACACAA
>JAZNAJ010000237.1:0-5819 GCA_045586445.1 Clostridia bacterium
CATCAAAAAATCAAAGAAAGAGGAGGGTGCAAACTAATGATTAATATTTTAGGAAACAGAAAAATTTATTTTGCAATCTCTCTTGTTTTGATGATTGCAAGTGCTGTATCACTCCTTGTTCAAGGGTTTAATCTTGACACCGACTTTGCCGGAGGTATGGCGGTTACTTACGAAATCAAAAATGATTTTGAGGTTAAGGATGTTGAGGCGATTGTATCAGAAGCCCTTGGCGTAAATAAAAAGGCATCATCTGTTCAAAAGTCAGAAAATGGCGAAGTTGTTATTAAATTTGGTTATGAAAACAGCCTCAAGAATGATACTGAAAGAGCTGAATATTCAGATGATAAGATAGCAGCTATCCAGTCGCATCTCACTAAAGAATACGGCGAGGTTGAACTCAAAAACAAGGACATCGTTTCACCTTCAGTAGGTAAGGAACTTGCAAGAAGTGCAACCTGGATGTCAATTCTTGCAGCAATCGCAATTTTGATTTATGTAACCTTCAGGTTTGAGTTTGTATCGGGTGCTTGTGCGGTGTTTGCACTTGTCCACGATGTTCTCATCCTTTGCGGTATTTACTCAATCACAAGGATTGCTATTGATACGAACTTTATCGCAGCGATTTTGACAGTTATCGGTTACTCAATCAATGCTACAATCGTTATCTTTGACAGAATCCGCGAAAACACCCGCCATGCAAAGAAGCAAACCTATGCAGAGATTGCAAACACAAGTATCAACCAGACATTAAACCGTTCAATCAATACAACAGTTACTACACTGTTTACAATTGGCATGGTATACCTTATGGGCGTTTCGTCAATCAAGGTATTTGCATTGCCAATCATAATCGGTATACTTATTGGTACATTCTCGTCAATCTTCATTGCAGGTTCGGTTTGGGCAACATGGAAAGATTCTGCTGTTAAGGCAAAGAGTAATAGAAAATAAAATAATTAAGTAAAAGCATAAAGACCATTTAAGGCTTGAGAAAGTTTTAAATGGTCTTTTTTTGTTCTATGGATGGACAAAGTATCATATATATAGATTAAAACTATAGGAAAGAGTGAGAATTATGAATAAACGCATTGCTGAGATACTTGGGTATATGCCTGACCACCTTAAACGGATGTTGTGCAAAACCTTTGAACAAAGCGGCGACGAAATCGAGGAAATTCGTATCAGAAATCGTCTTCCGCTTATTATTGGTACGCAAAGTGGAAATTTTGCCGTTATGCCGGATGGCAAAATATCTCCGGCGGTAGGCGGTGCGTATATTGTGGAACCAACAGATGTACAAAGAATTTTCAAAGCAATTTGCGAGAACTCGGTATATGCTTATTCTGAAGATATCCGTCAGGGGTTTATTACAATAAGGGGGGGACACCGCGTCGGGATAACGGGCAGAACTGTTACAGACGGACAAAGGATAGAAAACTTCAGGGATATAAGTTCACTTAATATAAGAATTGCCCGCGAGGTCATTGGTGCAGCAAACTCGGTGGTTGACAGCATTGTTACACCGGCCGGGATAGTGAACACTTTGATAGTGGCACCGCCTATGGGCGGGAAAACAACGGTGCTTCGGGATTTGGCAAGACAGATTTCAGATATGGGGATAAAAACAGGTCTTGCAGATGAGAGGGGAGAGTTGGCATCACTTTTTCGCGGAGTACCGCAAAACAATGTGGGGCTTCAGACCGATGTGATTGAAAATGCGCCCAAGGCCGAGGCGGCACTTATGTTGCTTAGAACAATGTCGCCACAACTAATTATAACCGACGAGGTTTCGACCAAGGCAGATGCCCAAGCCCTTATGGAATGTTTTGGAATGGGGGTGGCTGTGGTTGCAAGTACACATGGCAAAACTGTGGAGGAAGTACTTGCCCGCGAATATCTTAAACCGTTGCTTGGCGGGATGGGCTTCAAGCAAATAATAATGCTTAAAAAAGAGGGCAGAGGAATTAACACCGATTTGATAGGAAAGGTTACGGTGATTGAGGGGTGAGTATAAGATATATCGCATCCGGAATTATACTGTTGGGTTTTGGGTATATGGGAATGTTATTTGCAGGGCGATACAAAACAAGGGTGCGGCAACTGGAACTTTTGCAAAATGCCATGACTCAGCTTGACCACGATATAGATTTTTTGAACATACCATTAAGCGAGTCGTTTTTGCGTATTGCAAACAGTGGTGAAGGCGTGCTGAGGGAACTGTTTTTGTATGTTTCAAACAGACTTTCGCAAAGCCCGGGTTGTGATATGCAAAAGCTTTGGCAAAGGGCAATGTCCAAGTATGATTCGTGTTTGGCATTGACCGCGGCAGATAAACAGATTATTGTTGATTTTTCAAAAATGGTGGGGTCAGGCAACAGAGAAAAGGAAAAAAACAATATACGGGTAACGGCTATGCGAATTGAGTTGGCATTGACAGAGGCAAAGACAGAAGCGCAGAAAAATGTAAAAATGTATCGGGGACTTGGCGTTTTGATGGGAGTTTTTGCGGTAATTGTTTTGTTTTGATACCCAGGAGGAGAATTATGGGCGGAGTAGATTTAATTTTTAAGGTGGCGGCAATTGGTATACTTGTGGCAGTGCTTAACCAACTTCTTGTACGCAGCGGCAGAGAGGACCAGGCGATGCTGACCACGCTTGCTGGACTTGTAGTGGTTTTATTTATGGTAGTCGAACAAATAAGTCTGCTCTTTGAAACGATAAAATCAGTTTTTGATTTGTAAGGCGGCAGAATATGGAGATTTTCAAAATTGCAGGGATAGGGATTGCCGCAACAGTACTGGCGGTGTTTGTAAAAAATCAAAAGCCGGAATTTTCAATTCAGGTGTCAATCGTAGCAGCAGTTGTTATTTTTGTTTCAGCTTTTCCGTATTTGAAGACAATAGTTGCAATGTTTAACGACATATCCCAAAAAATTGGGCTTGAAAGCAGATATATTTCGCTTGTTTTCAAGGTGATAGGGATTGCGTATGTGGGGCAGTTTGCATCCGAACTTTGCAGGGATGCGGGAGAAAATGCTGTTGCCACAAAAATTGAGTTCGCAGGCAAGACAATAATAATGACTTTGTCAATGCCTGTTCTATATAGTCTTTTGGAGATTGTTAATGAAATAATACACTTTGAATAGATAAGGTATAAGGCAAATGAAAAAGTATATATGTATGGTTTTTTTTGCCTTGTGTTTGTGTACCGTAGTATATGCGCAAGACGAAGAAACATCAAAAATAATAAATGAATATATAAAAATATACGGCGAAGAATTGACAGATGGCATAAATACGGTTGAGCAAAAAGACATGGAGTTGCTGATACCGGATTTTTCAGTAGAAGAGCTTTTGACAAAAACAGCAAAGGGCGAACCAACATTTTCGGTGTGGGGAATAATATCAAGGCTTCTGTCCCTGTTGCTTGAAGAAATTCGCAGAACTGCAAAATTGCTTGCAATATTGCCTGCTTTAGCGGTGCTTAGCTCATATATAACAGGTATGCACGACAATTTTCAAATGAAGGGTGCCACAAATGCAGCGTTTTTTGTAGTGTATGTTGTGATGTCGGGAGTATCGGCAACAGCTTTTATTGAAACAGTCAGATGCGGCCAAAACATAGTCGAAAATGTTGCGGTATTTATGCGGGTGCTGATCCCCGTTTCTCTTGCGGGACTTGCGACAAGCGGAGCGGTGATTTCGGCAACTTCGTTTGAGATAGTTCTTATGGCTGTTATCGAAATAACCGAGCTTGCGGTCGAAAAATTGTTTATACCCCTGGTGATGATGGCGGCAGCACTTAATGTTGTCAATAATGTATCACAATCTCTTAATGCCGAAAAGATAGTTCAACTGATAAACAAGCTTGCAAAGTGGGGACTTGGCATTATGCTGACTTTATTTGTGGGCATAACAGGACTTCAGGGAATTGCGTCGGGAAGTGCAGATGGCCTGACTGTTAAAGTAACCAAGTTTGCCGCATCGAATCTTATACCTATGGTTGGAGGCATTTTGGCAGAGACGGTAGAAACCGTAATGAATTGCAGCGTGGTAATCAAAAATGCAGTTGGTGTTGTCGGGATAATAACTGTGATTGCTATTGCTGTAATTCCCATATTGAAGGTGGCGGCGTGTTTGATTGTTTTCAGGATATGCGCAGCAATTATTCAGCCTATATCAGATGCACGATGTACCAAATGTATCACAGAACTGGGCGATTCGGTATCTGCAGTTTTGGGAATGGCGGCAGCAGTTGTGGTTATGTTTGTAATAATACTGACAATAGTTATCAATATAGGCAATGCGGCGGTTATGTTTGGAAGGTAGGGTAAAATGGATTGGATGCGGGAATGGATATTAAAAATTTCAGGAGTAATCGTTCTTGCTGCGATTATGGATATAATAATGACAGACGGAAACATGAAAAAATACATAAAGCCTGTGATGGGATTTATTTTGGTTTTGACAATTGCGAGTCCAATTTCCAAGAATGTGTTTGATGATATAAAACTGGAGGTAATTGGCGAAAGTCCAATGCGCACAGTAATCTATGATGAAACAATGGATATGCAGAATGCAGAGATTTTAAGACTCTACGAAAAGAGAGTTGCAGAAAGCATCCAAAGTAAAATTGAAGAAAAATACCAAGTCAAGGCACAGACCGCGGTTACTGCAGAAAAAGAAAATGGTAAGTGGGGGAATATTATCAGGGCAGAGATACAGATTTGCCTTGCGGAAGGTCAGTTTATAAATGCGGAAGATGTTAAGGGGTACATTGCAAAAGAATATGATATAGCCAAGGAAAGAATCAGTACCTTGGTATCAAATACGGGGTGATGGAATGGGTTTTGAATTTTTGCGCAAAAGGCAGGAGTATGTTGATGTTGACAGTCAATATCCGAAAAAGCCAAACAAGTGGATTATTATTGCTATTGTTGTGGCAATTGCAATCCTTGCTTTTGATGGAATAGGCGGAAAAAATGAAGATGAAGACTTGCCTTTAAAAGGCAAGGGCAAGGAATACACAACCGAAAGTTACATAGCCGAAAACGAAGCAAAGCTTGAAAAAATACTTGCAACCATACAAGGTGCGGGCAGAGTCAAGGTGATGATGACTGTGGAGAGTATGGGCGAAAAAATGGTAGCGGTTGATAAAAAAAGTGAAAACATTCAGGATAATGACGAGAAAAAAGTGTCAAAGACAATAAATCAGGAACAAAAAACCGTTCTTTTTGGAGCAGGTGCAGAGGAACAACCCTTTGTGATTAATGAAAAGTTGCCTGCCCCGTCAGGAGTTCTGGTGGTGGCGACAGGTGCCGGCGACGAGAAGGTCAGGTTGGAAATATATGAGGCGGTAAAGGCGCTGTATGGGGTATCCGGACATCGGGTTAAAGTGTCTGCAGGAAGCTTGAAAGAAAAATAATAAATTAATATCAAATATAGGGAGTGCAAAACTATGAAAAACTTTTTAAAGGGTGTAAGAGGCAAACAAATTTTAGTTTCGGGGCTTGCGGTTTTGGTAATGGTCGCAGGATTTTATCGGTGGAATGTTGAAAAGAAAAATGCAACAGTTACTGTGATGAATGATACGGTTCCTGATAAAGACGAAGAAATTCAGCCTATTTCAGAAACTGATGAAACCAGCATGGGAGATTATTTTGCAAAGGCAAGATACGAAAGAGATTGTGCAAGAAGTGAAGCGGCGGAATTGTTGGCGGTATCAAATACAGATGGCGAGGACGGCGAGGTTATTGCAAAGAAAAATCGCGAGTTTCTTGAAATCTCGGCAAAAAATATGGAAAAGGAAACCACGATTGA
>JAZNAJ010000238.1:0-9335 GCA_045586445.1 Clostridia bacterium
CTCTTCACCGCCAACATACACCGCATCTGCGCCGTATGTTATTGCTATTTTAAGTTTACTCAGGCTGCCCGCCGGCGCCAACAGTTCCGGTTTCTTCATCATCTTCATTTCTCCGTGTTTCTTCTGCCGCCTTTTTTATAGGTGGCATATTGTCATAACCCAAAACCGCATCGGCAATTGCTTCTGCAATCTGGCTTTGTCCCTTTTTTGATGCAATAATCTCAACATCATCCGGGTTATCTATAAACCCTGTTTCAATCAGGATTGCCGGCATAAGGGTATTCTGCACGATAAAAAAGTTTGCTGTTTTTGTTCCCCTGTCATACAGTTCAGTACGATTTGCAATATTTTTTTGTACTAACTCGGCAAGCCTGCCCGCATAACCACCTTTTTGGAAACAATAAACCTCGGTTCCCGAGCCACCACCTGCATTACAATGAATAGATATAAACAAGTCCGCCAGACTGTTGTGTCCCAAATCAACCCTCGCCTGCAGGCTGTCAACCACAGATGTATTTGCAATATTAGATTTTAATGTCTCACGAGTCATAACGACTGTGTATCCCATTTCTTCCAGCATATCCCGAAGCTTGTCCGCAATCTGCCAGGTGATTATTTCTTCCTTTAGGTCAAGTTCTACATTCTCGGCACCGATATCCTTGCCGGAATAATTATGCCCGGCATCCACCAATATAGTTTTAACCTGAGAAAAATCTTTCTCTTTGTATGCCGCTCTGATTTCAGGTGGAATATGGTCCTCTTCGTCCGCTTCGTCTTCTTCGACTTTTTCGTCATCCTTCGGGTTGTCCCCAGTTGTTTGCGAATCGTCATTTTCTTCAGAACTATCTTCTGTTATGTTCGTGCGCCCGGTTTGCACCATATTGTATACTACCTGAGCAATATCTCCACGAATAGCCGCATTATCAATTGCCCCATCAACAAAATCAAAAAGGTCAAAGTCTTTAGCCACCTCTACATACCCATCATACCACTTCTCGCCTTTTTGTTTAAGCGCTTCCTCTTGCATATCTATAGCGCATACAGCCATCTTCATAGCTTGCGCGAGTGTTACCTTCTCTGCCGGCCAAAAAGTACCATCACCCATACCATCTATCAGTCTAAGTTCATAGCAAAATGATATGTAATCTATACCCCAATACCCTTCCTTAACATCTGAGAACGGCAAATCAATCTTTTCATATTCACCCTTAACATATCCCAAAGTCCTTGCCATCAATGCACAAAACTCGGTTCTTGTAATTTCGCGCTCGGGTCTGAAGTAACCATCGTCATACCCGGCAATAACTCCTTTTTCCACAAGTTCAGTTATTGCCGTATAGTTGTTGTGGTTTTTTGAAACATCCGGAAAGTCAGCCGCAGCTACATTCATACAAAAAACCGAAACAAGATATATAAGAACTGCCACAAAAATAATTGTTTTTTGTAATTTTCTTTTCATAAAACCTCAATTCCACACTCATCAATTTTGCATAGCCAAGGGGGCAAAAGGTGAAACTCCCCTATACTATTACCATTATACACGGAAATTCGTTTATTTTCAATACGAAAAACGAATTTATTTTTTGAAATATGTAGAAATTGTGAAGTTTTTATCCAACAATACTCACAAAGAATATTACAATTTGATTAATATTATATTTCATATCACGCAAACAAAGTTGCGATAAGTCCAACCACATACGCAATTGCCGCAGATGATGCTGCAACCACAATAAGTGATTTGCCTCTAAGTGCCAGCACAAAAGCCGCCACTGTTCCACCCAACGAAGCAAGCATATTGCCCGTTGAATAAAGTATATAGGGGAAAGTCATTGCACCAAGCACCGCATACGGAACATAATACAAAAAACTTTGTATGTATATACACTTTATCTTGCCCCTTACCAAAACAAACGGAATCATCCTGACAAGATATGTAACCCCTGCCATTGCAACAATATACAAAAGAAAATCAGTTTTCATCACTCTTCGTCCCCCTTTGGTGCCACATACGCCATAATTCCCGCAGCCACAAAGGCACAAATAATAATCGAAAAACCCTGGGACAACTTTGACAAAATGGGGAAATAATAAAAGCCGCAACTCATAATTGCTGAAATCAAGACTGTGTACAAAACGCCTTTATCCGCCCTTGCCGGTGGTATAATGATTGCCATAAACATACTGTAAATAGCAATCCCCAAAGCTGCACAAACCGCTGTTGGCAAAATATGATTTGCATAAACACCCAAAGCGGTGCCAATGGTCCATCCAATATAAGGCAGGGTTATAAGCCCGTACATAAATCGCCGACTGATTAGATTTTTTTCAGCAGCCGCAACAGCAAAAATTTCATCAGTTATGCCAAAGGCAGTAACCATCCTGTGAAAAACAGTAAAGCTCTTATCCAACTTTTGGGTAAGAGCAAGTCCCATAAGACAATACCTTATATTTATAATAAGCTGCGTCAATATCATTTCAATCAAGGTGCCACAAGCGGCAATAACCGCAACACCTGCCACCTGTCCTGCCGAAGTAAGGTTGGTCATCGAAATAAGAATTGCATTAAGCGGAGCAATTCCTTGTGCTACCGCTGTAATCCCAAACCCAAAAGACACCGACAAATACCCAAGTGCTATGGGAAGTCCTTTGCCAAGTCCGTATTTATAAGAATTTTGTGTGTTTTCTTTTGTCATCATATCACCTTTGTTATTTTGCAATTATCCCGTTAAGTTTACCACAATAAATCCTTGAAGTCAAGGCATCCCCTCATCCACTATATGTTCAAAAAAATTTTTTAAAAAGGCTTGACAAAGAATTTTTTGATGCTATAATAAAGTTAAAGGTCAAAGAAAGTCAAAGTCAAATAAATGAGGTGTATTAAAAATGAAACTCAGTAATATAATTGAAGAATTTATTAAGGAAATGCTTGACGAAAACAGAGAAATAGAATTACAACGCAACGAGCTTGCCAACCACTTCAACTGCGTTCCCTCGCAAATCAACTATGTTATTTCTACAAGATTTTCACCCGAAAGGGGTTATAGTGTAGAGAGCAGGCGTGGCGGCGGCGGTTATATCCGTATAACCCGCACAGCCCCCAGCGACAGCGGATACATTATCCATGCGGTCAACAACATTGGCGATACTATTTCAGCTGAAAACTGCAATGCATTGCTTAAGGATATCTACTCACTTGGTATAATCAATGAGCGTGAAATCAAAATAATTATGGCAGCCTTAAGCGATAACTCAATCCCTGTTATTCCCGGTCAACGGGGCATAGTCAGGGCAAAAATGCTTAAGAATATTCTGGTGAATCTGGTATGACGCATATTAAGGAGGTTTTAAAATATGAAATGTCAAAAATGCGGCAATTATGATGCAACAACCCATATAACACAAATGATAAACGGCAACAAAACTGAAATCTACCTGTGTCCGTACTGTGCTGAAGAGAATAATGGCGTTTGGTTTAACTCGGTTTTTGACAATAGCTTCGAAGACTTTTTCAGCTCCATATGGAACACGCCAAAATTTGTTTCTCAAACCACTTCCAATGTTAAAAAGTGTTCTGTATGTGGCAGCACCCTTGCCGAAATTCAAAAAAGCGGGAGGCTTGGCTGTTCGGAATGTTACAACACCTTTTTTGATGTACTGCTGAAGCCTCTTAAAGAAATCCATGGAAGCAATGTCCACACAGGCAAATATCCCAGGCGAAGCGGCAAAGAGCTAAGCCGTTGCAACGAAATTAACAGATTAAAGGACGAACTTAACCGTGCCGTTCTTGACCAGAATTTTGAGCGGGCTGCCGAACTTCGCGACAAAATCCGTGAGCTTGAAAACCAATAGAAAGGAGCAATTAACTTATGTGGTACACAAAATTTGGTCCATCAGGAGATATCGTATTATCCAGCCGAATCCGCCTTGCACGGAACATTGAAAAAATCCCGTTTGGCTCAAAGCTGACACAAGAAGGCCTGGACAAAGTGAAAGAAAGTTGTATTTCAGCCTTGCCCGACCTTAAATACATTGACCTGTCTTCCATGTCGCAAGCCGAAAGAAACGCCCTGAAGGAATGTCATATTATCAGCAACGATATGGCAAAAAACCAAAGTGGCGGCATCCTGGTCAATGAAAGTTGCTCCCTTTCCATTATGCTTGGGGAGGAAGACCATATACGAATACAGGCAATGTCGCCAGGGTTTGACCTTAAAAATTGTATGGACAAAGCAAACACTGTCGATGACCTGCTTGAAGAAAAGGTCGACTTTGCGTTTTTACCTCAACTGGGTTATCTGACCTGTTGCCCAACAAATGCCGGCACCGGTCTTCGTGCTTCAGTTATGGTACATCTTCCTGCACTTACATTGCTCGGCAATATTGAAAGTGTAGTCCGCTCCATATCAAAGTTCGGTTTAACCGTGCGAGGAATATACGGAGAAGGGAGCAAAGCCCTTGGCAACATATATCAGATTTCCAATCAAGTTACTCTTGGTGTTACCGAGGAAGAATCCATCGACAAACTCACACAAATCATCACCGAGCTTATTTCAAAAGAACGCTCTGCGAGTCAAGAGTTATACGAAAAAAGAAAACTCGCTGTAGAAGATATGATTTTTCGAGCAAAGGGAATACTTCAAAATTCGAGGATTATAACCTCCGGTGAGGCAATGCAACTTATTTCAGATGTCAGATGGGGAATAAATCTGGGTATAATCAAAGATATAGACCATGAACAACTTTTAAAGGCTTTGTATGACTCGCTGCCTGCAAATATTGAAAAAGCCTATAACACAACAACACCTGCCGAGCGTGACGCAAGACGAAGCGAAGTTCTTCGCAGTCATCTCGACACAAACAAATCTTAGAAAGGATGGGATTTTATGTTTGAACAAAAATTAACCGAATTAGCCAAGTCTGCCATCAATCTTGCCGGCAACAGTGCTATGGAGCTTGGTCACAATTACATTGGCACAGAACACCTGCTTTTAGGCTTAATAAAAGAAGGGGGCGGAATCGCCTCTAAAATTCTTACAAACAATGGTGTTACCTTTAAAAAAATTGAAGAAAAGATTGACTTCTTTGTTGGCGTCGACCTGCCAATAAACAATTCTTCTCTCAACTTTACCCCACGAACCAAAAGTGTATTGGAACACAGTTATTCCGAGGCAAGAAAGCTTGGACACAATTATATAGGAACCGAGCATATACTCATCGCCCTCCTGCGTGAGGGAGAAAGTCTTGCCGTCAGAATCCTTATTGACCTGGGTGTAAATATCCAAAAAGTCTATTCGGACATTGTAAAGCTTATGACCGAGAATAACTTCGGCGAGATACCAAATCAAAACCCTGCGGGCGAAGCTCCTGTTTCAGGGAAGCAAAAGAGAACTCACGAAAAAACACCCACACTTGACAAGTATGGCAGAGATTTGACAAAAATGGCAGCCGAACTCAAATTAGACCCCATTATCGGTCGCGACAAGGTTATTGAACGAGTAATCCAGATATTAAGCCGAAGAACTAAAAATAACCCGTGTTTGATTGGCGAGCCGGGTGTCGGCAAAACAGCCGTTGCCGAGGGGTTGGCACAAAAAATTGTCCAGGGGCTTGTGCCTGAAATTTTAAAGGATAAAAAGGTAATTACCCTTGACCTGTCTTCAATGATTGCCGGGGCAAAATACCGTGGCGAGTTTGAGGAACGCCTTAAGGGTGCTATGGAGGAAATACGAAAAGCAGGAGATATAATTCTCTTTATAGACGAAATTCATACCATCATCGGTGCAGGCGCGGCAGAAGGTGCTATAGATGCAGCAAATATTCTGAAACCCGCTCTTGCCCGTGGTGAAATACAGATTATTGGTGCCACCACTTTGGAGGAATATCGAAGACACATTGAAAAGGATGCGGCTTTGGAACGAAGATTCCAGTCCATTATCCTTGACGAGCCAAACTATGAGGAAAGTATAGAAATTCTTAAGGGTATCCGCGACAAATACGAGGCACATCACCGTGTAAAAATCACCGACAGTGCTCTTGATGCTGCCGTAAAAATGTCCGTCAGGTACATTCCAGACAGATTTTTGCCCGACAAAGCCATAGACCTCATCGATGAAGCCGCATCAAGAATACGCATTAAAACCTTGACCGCACCGCCGGATGTCAAGGAATTGGAAGACAGGGTCGAAACCCTCCGTCAAGAAAAAGAAGCCGCAATCGCCGCTCAGGAATACGAAAAAGCTGCCACACTCCGCGATGAAGAGCAAAAAATTTCAAATGAACTGAATGAACAAAAAAAATCCTGGGAAAACCAAACCCTAGGTGGTTCTGCAGAGGTTACCGAAGCAGAAATTGCCGAAATTGTATCCGCCTGGACAGGTATCCCCGTAAAGTCCATTGAGGAAAGCGAAAGTGATCGGCTTTTGCATCTTGAAGAAGTTCTGCACCAAAGGGTTGTGGGGCAGGGCGAGGCGGTAACAGCCGTTTCCAAAGCAATTCGCCGTGGCAGAGTGGGACTTAAAGACCCCAAAAGGCCTATTGGCTCTTTTATCTTCCTTGGTCCTACAGGCGTAGGCAAGACCGAGCTTTCAAAAGCGCTTGCCGAGGCAATGTTTGGTGACGAAGATGCCCTTATACGAATTGATATGTCAGAGTATATGGAAAAGCACGCCGTATCAAGGATGGTCGGCTCGCCTCCGGGTTATGTGGGATATGACGAGGGTGGACAACTGACCGAAAAAGTACGCAGAAAGCCATACTCCGTAATACTATTTGACGAAATCGAAAAGGCACATCCCGATGTGTTTAACATTTTGCTCCAAATTCTGGAAGACGGGATACTGACCGATTCTCAAGGCAGACGGGTTGATTTTCGTAACACTGTGATTATTATGACTTCAAACTTAGGTGCAAGGCTGATCACAGAAAACAAGAGCCTTGGTTTTGCTGCTGCAGAAGAGAATAAAGAAAAGGACTATGCAAAAATCAAGGGCGATGTTATGGGAGAATTAAAGAAAGCCTTCAAGCCTGAATTCTTGAATCGAATTGACGATATTATTGTGTTTACCCAGCTTGGTCGCGACGAGATAAAAAGTATTGCTCTTAAAATGCTTGAAACCCTCAAAACACGGCTTAGCGAAAGCGAGGTAACCGCTTCTCTCACAGATGCCTGTCTTGAGCAAATCGCCAAGGTTGGTTTTGACCCAATTTATGGTGCTAGACCTCTAAGGCGTGCCATTCAGTCAGATATTGAGGATATGCTTGCCGAAAAAATGCTTGACGGCTCCATCAAAAAAGGTGATAACATCACTATAGACTATAAAGATGGTGCATATACAGCCATAACAGATTAAAAACAAAGAGCGAGGCCCTTTAAGGGTCATCGCTCTCTTGTTGTTACTCTACATATTTTTTCAAAAATTCCGGTATTTCATTCTCGCCAAACGCCATACAATTCGAGCCAAGCCATATTTCACTGATATCCCGTGACCGATTGAACACCACATAGCTCTTACCTTCGGGCAAGCCCTGTTCGGGGGCAACAGCCATAAGTTCAGCCACCTTTCTTGCATCATCGCTAAGCAATTTCACGCAATCATCACCACTTACCCGAAACTCGCCCATTTTACCGACATCATCTTTGTATGTATAAAGTTCATCCAAACGGTTAACCGGCTTTTTGCATATCCACAAGCCTTCTGCAACCGCCTTTATGCCTTGTTCATAATACCCCAACTCCTTAAGGAGCGCATAAGTATTTTTAAAGTGTGCATTTATTGTTATAGAAAACGACTGATACGCATAACCGTTATTTATTCTGTCTTCCTTGATATTTTTGAAAATTTTGCGTGATTGGTTTTCAAAAACCGTACATTCAAGGTTTATTGATATGTTTATCGGATTGATGCTCTCCTCAATCTGTATGTATGAAAGGTTTTCTATATCCTGTTTTATCGCAGCCATAATCGCCGACGAATCTTCATTTACCGCAATGGAATAGTTAAAGTTGTTTGTATTGAAGCTCATAGTCAGGTTTTTTATATTCTCTATATTAAGGTTGGATAGTTCGGTAACCATCATCTTATAATCATTATTTTCATACATCTTGCCCAAAGCCTTTACTGCTATTTTTTTTGGAACCATATATCTGCGGTCAACCCATCTTCCATTCTTTAATTTATACGAAATTCTGATGTTTCGGTCATCATCTGCAAATTCTTTCTTCTCAGTAACAGGAATATTCTTCAGAATTTCCATATGTGCCGCTTTGGTTTCTTCTATGATTTGGTTATCGGCAACAACAGGCTTTTCTTCCTTCCATCCAGTGAACACCGCCGCACTTTCTATATCTTCAGTTTTGGGGATTCGGGTTTCATAGCCAAAAACATTTGTATATGCAAAAAACGCAATAAACAAAGTACAACATACTACAAACCCCGCATACCCTTTATATGAGTTTTTGAAGACCTTAAGGTTTTTATTTATCAGCATCTCGCAAGCAAAATACACTATTGCCGTTGAAACCCCCACAACGATAAACATTGCTATACTGTTCATCTTCATCGGAGTAAGGATTGCAAACATTCCGACTGCCATTGCTGCGGTTGCCGTGTATTTTAAAATCGGTTTAAACACCTTAAATGCTGCAACATCCCCCGCCGTCTCGATTTTGCGATTTTTGTATATCACAAACCCAAGGGCATACACCAGAACCGAGCCGCCCAAATATATCCACATCGGGACTTCCCTGAACATATACATATCCGAAACTCTGTAATGGCTCATTCCCTTGCCAAACAACCAGACAATAGGAGTATAATTCATTATCTCATTTGCAATAAAATTCTCGCCTTGAATAAAGCCAAATAAAAATATATCGCTAATTAACGCAATGGTAAGTGCAACCAGCATAGGCAGTATATGTACAAAAACATTTATTGCAATGTGCATAGCCGCATTTCCCGTCAAAAATGCAGTAAATGTAGCTGCCGAAAACATAACAAATAACATACTAAGGTTTATCCCCGCCCAATAAACAACCGACCAGGACGAAATAATCTGACCATAACGGGTGAAACTCATAATCAAAAGTATAATTCCGTTGAGTATTACAGGCGCCATCATAAGTGTAAATGCTGCAAAAAGATTTGAAACATAATTTTCTGCCCTTGTTACCGGCAACCCATGAACAAATACACTTTGCTTGCCGGAATGGACATTATTAAATACCAACACCGCAACAACCGTAGGCACAACCACCGCTAAAAGTAATGGTATAATCATGCTGTCGTTTCTCAGAAGAAACGGACTTGTATCCAAGTCGGATCGTAGCCATG
>JAZNAJ010000239.1:0-1689 GCA_045586445.1 Clostridia bacterium
ATATATAATATAATAAATATGTACTCTTTTGACTAAGGAGAAGATGAAATTGCTTAAATATTTTGACTTTTTAAAGAAAATCAGCTTCAAATATATTCAGGAGGTTGGTATAGACCTTGGCACATCTTCTGTGCTGGTTTATGTTAAAGGCGAGGGCGTTGTTTTAAGAGAGCCTTCGGTTGTTGCAGTAAACCGTCACACAAGAGACCCGCTTGCAGTTGGGCTTCAGGCACAGCGTATGCTTGGCAGAACCCCCGGGAATATTATAGCTGTACGCCCCTTGAGCGACGGTGTTATTTCCGATTATGATTTCACAGCGAAAATGCTTAAGGAATTTTTAAAGGTTTCCTGTAAACAGCGACTTATCGGTCCAAAAGTTATTGTTTGTGTACCCAGCGGAGTTACAGAGGTTGAAAAGCGTGCGGTTATTGACGCTACGGTTGCGGCAGGCGCATCAAAGGTCAAAATTATTGAAGAACCCATTGCGGCAGCAATCGGTGCGGGCATTGATATAACCCAGCCCTGCGGCAATATGGTTGTTGATATCGGCGGAGGAACAACTGATATTGCGGTTATTTCACTTGACGGTATTGTTGAACAGGATTCAATTAAGGTAGCGGGCGATAAGTTTGACGAAGCTATTATGAAATATATACGCAAAAAGCATAATATGCTTATTGGCGAAAGAATGGCAGAGGAACTGAAAATTCATATCGGATGTGTTGTTCCTCGTGAAGAAGAGCTTAACTGGGAGATCAGAGGCAGATGTCTTATCACAGGTCTGCCTAAAACCATTATAATTAATTCCACTGAGGTTGCCGAAGCACTTGTTGAAACTGCAATAATGATTGCAGACGCTGTGCATGGTGTACTTGAAAGAACACCTCCCGAGCTTGTTGGCGACATCAGCCAGAACGGCATTGTTCTTACAGGCGGCGGTGGACTTATGTGGGGTCTTGACCTGCTTCTTGAAAAGCGTACAGGCATAAATGTAAAAGTAGCTGACGATGCTATTTCCTGCGTTGCGGTAGGCACAGGCAAAGCGCTTGAATATATTAACAAGATTCAGGATGAAACCGTAAAGAGAAAATTGATTTACTGATTTTAAAGGCGGTTGATTTCAACCGCCTCATTTAGTAAAGGAGACAATATATGGCGTATAATCAGGATAAAATACGAAATTTTTGTATAATTGCACATATAGACCATGGCAAATCTACCCTTGCAGACCGACTCTTAGAACATACAGGGGCGGTCCAGCAGCGCGAGATGGAGGAACAACTTCTTGATAATATGGACCTTGAAAAGGAACGAGGTATCACTATTAAAGCTCGTGCGGTCAAAATGTCTTACAAAGCAAAGGATGGGGAGGAATATATCCTTAACCTTATAGACACTCCGGGGCATGTTGACTTTAACTATGAGGTGTCGCGAAGTCTTGCAGCGTGTGAAGGAGCTATATTGATAGTTGATGCGGCGCAGGGGATAGAGGCGCAGACTCTTGCCAACACCTATCTTGCCGTTGAGCATGACCTTGAAATTCTTCCGGTTATTAACAAAATAGATTTGCCGTCGGCTCGTCCTGAATTTGTAATTAATCAAATTGAGGATGAAATTGGAATTCCTGCAGAGGATGCACCGCAGATTTCGGCTAAAAATGGAATAAATATACAGGATGTTTTAGAACAG
>JAZNAJ010000240.1:0-7084 GCA_045586445.1 Clostridia bacterium
GATATTGGCGCAGAAAGCGTCAAAGCAATTGTTGAAAAAATTTTTGAAATTCTTTCAAAAACCCCTTGACAAATGGCTCAACTTATGGTATAATATATACAGAAAGAAAGAAAGAGGTAATAAAAATGAAAACCAAAACACTGACCGCGTATGTAGAACACCAGTTAGCAATGTGCCGTGTCTCTCCCGATGAAATATTTTTGAAAAGTGCTTTCGGAGCAGTCGAATACCACCTTTGGATGTGGCACGAAGACAACGCAGAAATCTATGACCTTTGGGAAAACAAATGGAAACCAGAATTTGAAAAACTGATTTGGAGAAATGAAAAATGAAACTGTTTGCGGTTTGGGTATGGATCGAAGGTCTCGGCGCTGATTGTTATTGGGTAGATGCCAATAACCCCGAGGAAGCGGCAACTGCCGCAAATAAGCGCATCAGTGAGGAAACGGATGCAACCGAATGGGAAATCAAAGATATTACGGAGGTAAAGGGGCGGTAATCGCCGCCCCATAAAAATAAAAATGAGAGACAACAAATTTTTTCGCTTTCAAAATGCGGTTCGAGCAATAATGGATTGTGACAATTGCCCTTTACAAAAACAATGCTTCGAACAGGCAGATGAAGTTCCCGAGGAAAAACTTCCATCTTGCGAAGAAACGCTTTTCCATTATGTGGAAACAGGCGACTTCCTTGAAGTAGAAAAAAAATAATAAAACTTTCGTAAAACCCCTTGACAAGCACCCCAAAATATGATATAATATATACAACAAAGGACGGCAACCTGAACAGCCAATAGGAAAGGAAAAAAATTATGTACGCTATCCAGATGAAGATGACCGTTGAAGAAACCCGTATGAATAAGGAAGATAAGATCGCCGCCATCACCGCTTCCAATCTGCCCGAAGCACTGAAAGCAGAACTGCTTTCCAAACTCGTTGACTCCAATGAAATTGAGCGCCAGCGTCTGAGTGATGCTATCCGCAAAGAGATTGTGGAAATCCTGCTCTCCGCAGACCACGGAATGACGCCCTCTGAACTGATTGAAATTAGCCCGTTTCTCGGTCAGTGCTCCATTCAAAAAATCAGTCATGAACTCGATGAACTGCATGAACGCACTCGGTATAATGCAGACAGATATGGATATAGGGTTTATTGGTGTAAAAAGAAAATCACCGAAGTCCGCACCTATTCCCATCCGGACGGAAGCTCTTACACCGTCAAGACTCATCGCACCGCAAATGTTTGGATCGCAGAAAGAGTATAAAAAATCAATCGCCCTTCGGGGCGATTTTTTTGTTTATATTTTACAAATCAAAATTTACAATTTATTCACAAAATTCATAGTTTGCTCATAATTCGGCCGGTGGTCTGCGGATGTGCCTATTCGCAGACCACTGGGATTTAGATTTTTGGGCAGTTTGCACAAATTATGAACGTGTTATGAACGAATTGTAAACAATTTGTAAATTCCCAAAATGTATATTTATACACACATAATGAATAAATATTCTTTTTATTTTTTTCAAAAAACTATTGACTTCTGTTTTATTCTGTGGTATAATATTATCACAAGATAAGGAAAGGAAAGAACCCAGATGGATTTTGAAACCAAGATCGACCGCAGACGGCGGTACATTCTAATGCTTGACACGGAAACCGCAAACACGCTCATAGATGATGATGGCAAGATGGATATGTCAAGCGTATTGCCCTATGATATCGGATGGGCGATTATTGACAAATACGGCACTATCTACCGCAGTCACTCATTCGTCAATTCTGATATCTTCTACGGTGAGAAAGACTTGATGACTTCCTCATACTATGCGAAGAAGATTCCGCAGTATCTTGAAGATATCAAGCAGGGAAAGCGCATCGTTGCCAATACTTACCAAATCCGTGCTACAATGCTTGCGGATTATGCGGAATTTGACTGCGTGGCTGTTTGCGCGCACAATTCACGTTTTGATTATGGCTCACTGAATAATGCTCAGCGATGGACGACAAAAAGCAAATATCGCTACTGGTTCCCGTATGGTGTAGAGTGGTGGGATTCTCTCGCCATGGCGAAAAGTGTTGTTCTCAAAATGCCTACCTATGTACGATACTGCGAAGAGAATGACTTTATGACCGCAAGCGGGAAACCCAAACTTACCGCAGAAATCCTTTACAGATTCATCACACACAATGATGATTTTGATGAAGCGCACACTGCCCTTGAAGATGTGGAAATCGAAGCAAAAATTCTTGCCTATTGCTACCGACAGCACAAGGCAATGAAAAAAGAACTTTTCACAAAAAAATAAAAAAAGTTTCAAAAACCCCCTTGACAAATTCAGCAATATATGATATAATTATTATACTGAAAAAGAAGAAAGGAAATAAAAAAATGGAACTTTGGGTAGTAATCTATGACAATAGCGAAATGTATGAAGATTATAACGAATGGGTTGAAGCCGTAATGAGCACCGAAGAGAAAGCAAAAAATTATAAACCGAAAGATGAAATTGGCGTTTTCAATCGCATTGAGCATTTCGTATTGGACGAGCCGAGAGATTGGCGAAAAATAAACTAAAAAAGTTTTTAACAACCTCTTGACAAATCCCACGGAATGTGGTATAATATAAGAGCAGTAGGGGAGAGGGAAAACCCAATCCCCACCGCAAATAAATAAAGGTTGGCAACCTAAAACAGCCAATAGAAAGGAAGTATGTATTATGGAAAACAAGAAGATGACTAAGGTTCAGAAGTATGCGTTCGCCCTCACCCTGCCCGATATTCAGGCGAATCCCATCCTTGTTGAGTTTTTCAACGCGGAAATCGAACTGCTGAAGAAGAAGAACGCAACCGACCGCAAGCCCACCGCACAGCAGATCGCGAATGACGGCGTAAAGGAAAAGATTCTTGCGCTGATGGCTGACGGTGAATCCCGCACCGTAACCGAGATTATGAAAGCGATTCCCGAACTGGCAAACGGAAGCAATCAGCGTGCGACTGCCCTTGTGCGTCAGCTCTCCGATCAGAACGGTGCTTGCCCCGATTCTCCGCTCGTGCGTACCGAGGTAAAGGGAAAGGCAATTTTCACCGCTCGGCAGTAAAAGGCAAGGGAGAGGGGAAACCCTCTCCCAATCCTTAACCAATAGGAGGGAAACAAATGGCAGAATCCCCACAGATTCAGGCAATGCGAAAACTGAATTTTACAGATGAAGAAATCAAAAGCGTTATGGCGTATGATGCAAAAATAGATGCTGGACTTGACCCGCTCCCACTGACCGCAGAGCAGGAAAAGGCAAGTCGAGAAGTCCGAAGCATCGGGCAGAAAACTGTCTATAATTTCACGCAAAGAGAACGCAAAGCGGACAATGACAAGCGGCAGATTGTGAATTATGTGAAAGATAGTCTGTTGAGATGGTTCGCAAGTGATTCACAAAGCACTTACAACGTTTGCCAAAAACTGGAAGTCACCAATCCCGAAAGAGAAATGGAATTTCTTTACAAAGGTAAAAAATACCGCTTGACGTTGAGTGCCCCGAGGAAATAACTGGAAATAAATCCCAGTTATTTTTTTCATTTTTCGTTCATAAATTATTTACAAAATGTTTACAATTTCTTTGAGCCTGCCGCGCGCGAACGTGCCCGGCAGGAATTCGCATTTATGAACAATTTATGAAATTTTTGAACGATTTGTAAACATTTAGTGACCTATTGGTAAATTCCCGATTTAGGCATAATAGCCAAAAGCAAACCAAATAATTTGTATAGTTTGCCGATAAGATTACTATTGACTTTATAATAAAAATATGGTATAATATTATCACAAGATAAGGAAAGAGAGAAACAAAAAATGAAAGTCTATGAAAAGAACGCTTATATCAATGTGAATGGTGAGTGGGAAGCAGTCAGCATCTTCCCTCTGGGCTATGTAGTAGCAATGGAACAGCCAACAGATGATGAATACAGATTCAATACATTCCCCGGCTTGTGGAACAATTGCCACATTATTAGAAACGCTTCAAGTGGTTACACCCTTTTCAAGAAAAAAGAAATGGTTCGTTTGTCTGTCGCTAATACGAATAGAGATTTTCCGTATCGCATTACCGCAAAGAATATGAAAAACCCTATTCTGTACAAAGTGGAATTTACAGAAGTAAAAAAGCCGTCTTACGATTTTCTTACCAGAAATTTATCCGCTCCCGATTTCATCAAGTATGTAAAATATTATGAAGAAAAATTTCAAAAACCCCTTGACAAACCCGTGAAAATGTGATATAATAATAGTACCAAAAGGGAAAGGAAATAAGAAAATGAAAATTGAAGTCAAGCAGGATAGAAATGGTGTATCATTTGAGGATATCTTCGCAGGAGTTGTATTCCGGGATGATGAAACTTACTACATCAAAACAATCGGTACTTTCAGACATGAAGGTATTGAGTATAATGCAATAAGCCTTGATGATGGCGCTTTTGCTTTTTTTGTCAGCAATGATGAAGTATTCGTTCCGTCCGCAAAACTGGTTATTGAGTAAGGAGGAAAAGATAATGGATACCAAACTGCTGATTATCTTTATTATTTTGAATGTCGTCAATGTTATAATCCAGACTGTCAGGTCTATCGCAACTATCAAATGCGGAAAGACAGCCGCCGCGATCGTCAATGCTATTGCCTACGGTCTTTATACTGTGGTTGTAGTTTATACTGTTTGCGATTTGCCATTGTGGATAAAAGTGGTAATCGTTGGCGGTGCTAACCTTATCGGCGTGTATGTTGTCAAGTGGCTTGAAGAGAAGAGCCGCAAAGATAAGCTGTGGAAAGTTGAAGCAACCATTAGCGATGAACATACAAACGAACTTCGTAAAGACTTGAAAAACGCAGGACTTTCATTCAATTACATTTTAGGAATCGGTAAGTATACTATTTTTAATATCTATTGTGAAACGCAGGAAGACAGCAACAAAGCAAAATTCATTCTTTCTCAGTATGACGCAAAATATTTTGTATCTGAAACAAAAAATCTTTGAAAAACTACTTGACAAACCGCCCGAACTGTGATATAATATATACAGAGAGGGCGGGAAGTCCTCCAAAAGAAAGGAAAGAGAAATGAAAGAAGTAAGATTTTGGGAAGCAGAAGACGGCACGCGGTTTGACGATGAGTATGATTGTCAGGAATATGAGCACAAGGTAAGATTCGCAAAACTGCTGGAAATTGTTCCTTGCTACGATAAAATTTTTATGCGAATGATAGGCGAGGATAAGGAATTTGATGAAAGTGACATTTATTTCATTCTCATTCCCGACGGTCCCTGCGCTGATTTTGACGAAGCGTTGCGAGATCTGGACGAAGAGTTCTTCGAGGGACAGCTCCCCTATAATGAAGCAAAATCGCATAATGATTTGCTGTATTGGGATAATGAATCCAATACTTGGCGGGTATGGAGCCGAGACTATAAAGAACTGCGGCAGTTGGCAGATCATTTCCAGTTGTTTGAAGAGGGCGAATAAAATCGCCCTTTCATTTTATTTTATATTTTATTTACAATTTATTCACCAAATTCATAATTCGTTCATAATTCGGGCCGGCGGTCTTCTCACGCGACCGCCGGGATTTGGGATTTATGAACATTTCAACAGTTTTTTGTGAACAAATTGTAAATAAAAAAGTTGAAATTATTTTCCCGAAACCTATTGACAAATTACTTAAAGTATGTTATAATATAGGCACAGTAAAGGAAATGAGGTTCATGCAATGAAAATTTATTTGGCAAGTCCCTTCTTTAATGAAGCAGAATTAAAAATTTACAATGAAGTAATCGACCTGCTCCGCTGTGAAGGTGATTTGAGTGTGTTTGTACCTCGTGAGCATACAATCCCCAATGCTTGGGATTTACCCAATCACATTTGGGGTGAGAATGTTTTCGCAGTTGATTATCTTGCTATCACTCAATGTGACGTGGTTGTAGTTCTTAATTTTGGAATGTATTCTGATAGTGGTACTGCGTGGGAATGTGGTTGTGCTTTTGCTCTTGGTAAAAAAGTTATCAATGTTCTTTGCGGGGCAGATAACGAGGAATATTCAATAATGATGGTTAATGGTACTACTGCAACAGTAACCCTTGATGAATTGCGACATAATCATTTGAAATATTGCATTGAATTTGAGAAAAACGTCAATAAAAAAATTTCTCAAAAATAATTTCCAAAACCTATTGACAAACCCCCTATAATGTGATATAATATTATCATCAAAGGGGCAGGAGCTCCAAGAGGAAAGGAAACTCTAAAAATGGAAAAGCATCTTTATTTTGAGCGTGAAATCAATCTTATCAAGGACGAGCGTTGGCGTGCGGCTGTCGCAGATTACCTTGATCGCTTCGTTCCTGCCTACTTCTGGACGGACGGCGCATCCAGTAGCGGAAAGTATCATCCCGCATTTTCACAGGGCGAGGGCGGACTGGTGCGGCATACAAAAGCCGTTGTAATGTTCGCGGAAGAACTTCTGCGAATGTCCTCTTATATGTACATGAAACCGCATTGGAAAGACTATGTTATTATTGCGTGTATTCTTCACGATACCGCAAAGTATGGAATGCAGGACGAGCCAAACAAAGATGAATACCGCGACCATGCGCCCAACGCCGCAAAAGCATTCAATGAATATTTTGATGGGGGAGCACCTGAACTGCTTTTGAATGCGATTACTGGGCACATGGGGCAGTGGAGCACAGACAAGGATGATCGACCGCAGACACCTATTGACCGTTGCGTACATCTCGCCGATTACATCGCAAGCCGCGCATTTATGGATATCCCTGTTATTACAGAAGAATGGGCAACACTCCGCGCCATTGAATTGGGCGAAGATGATGACTTGCCATTCTAAAAATTTTTGAAGAAATTTGCCAAAGGGGGTTGACAACAGCCCCCAATTATGGTATAATAATAATACCAAAAAGAAAGGAAATAAAATAAAATGAAAGTAAAAGAAAATCCTTGCGCTGGCTGTGGATACCACTACAAAGGAGAAGATGATCGCTTCCCGTGCTGTCATTTTGAAGGTCCCGGAGGATATGCACCCTGCGAACA
>JAZNAJ010000241.1:0-3031 GCA_045586445.1 Clostridia bacterium
CCAAGATAATTGTTGATATGAAGTCAGAAATTGAAAAAATAAGAGAGCAAATACAGAATATCGAATAGATTTTAACTGTAGATAGGAAGGGCGAGAAAATATGAAACTTATAAATATAGGCTTTGGAAATATTGTTTCAGGGGATAGGGTGGTTGCCATTGTCAGCCCTGAATCGGCACCTATTAAGCGTATTGTTCAGGAGGCAAGGGATAAGGGACTTCTTATTGATGCTTCGTGTGGCAGACGCACCCGTGCGGTGATAATCACGGATAGCGACCATATAATTTTGTCTGCTATTCAGACAGAAACTATCGCAGGCAGAGCTGTTGTCAAGGAAGATATTGCAGACACTAAAGATGATGGAGAACTTGAAAATGAAGAATAAAGGAAAGCTTTATGTGATTTCGGGCCCTTCAGGTGTGGGTAAAGGGACAATCTGCAAAGAACTTGTTAAAAATAATGACAATATTACCGTTTCAGTTTCTGCCACAACCCGAAAGCCAAGGACAGAAGACAAGGAAGGTATCACATATTTCTTTAAAACACAGCAGGATTTTAAACAAATGATTGATGATGGTGAGTTTCTGGAGTGGGCTATATACAACAATAACTATTACGGAACACCAGTTTTTGCCGTAGAGGAGAAGTTGGGACAAGGCTTTGATGTGATTTTGGAGATAGAGGCCCAAGGGGCTTTGTCTGTTATGGAAAAATGTGAGGATTCTGTATCAATTTTTGTGGAACCGCCCAATGAGGAAATCCTGTACCAAAGACTTAAAGGAAGAGGTACAGAAAATGAGGAGGAAATTCAAAAACGAATTGAGGCCGCAAAATGGGAACTATCACAAAAAGACAAGTATAATTATGTTGTTGTAAACGATAAACTTGAAGAGGCTGTTGCGACAATTGAAAATATTATGAAAAATGAAAGGAAGAAAAACTAAAATGATGATTTATCCACCTATAACAGAACTTGTAAAGAAGACAGGCAGCAGATATGCGTTGGTTATTGAAACTGCAAAACGCACAAGACAGTTGGTTGAAGGGGCTCAAAAGCTTTCTGATGTTGATACATCAAAGGATGTAACTGTTGCAGTAAATGAAATTTATGAGGGCAAGATTGAAGCAGTTGAAATGAAGAATGCAGACTAATTAGTTTTTGCTGTTTTAAGAGATTTAAAAAAAGGGACTGCTTGATGAAGAAAGTAGTCCTTTGCTTTATCAAAAAAAGTTGGAAAAGAATAAATAGATATGATTGCTAAAGTAATACTTAACAACAAAGAACAGAATATTGACCAGGTTTTTGATTATAAGATACCTGATACCCTTAAAAATCAAGCCGAGCTTGGAATGAGGGTAAAAGTTCCTTTTGGCTTTAAGAACAACAAGGTCGAGGGGATTATTATCGGGCTTTGTGAAGAAAGTAAGTTTGAAAAGCTCAAAGAGGTTAGTCAGGTAATTGGTACAGAACCGGTATGTTCCGCAAAAATGCTTGAACTGTGTTTGTGGATAAGCGACAGGTATTTTTGCAGCTTGTATCAAGCGATACGCCTGATTACACCGCCGGGTATGACTGCAGGGGTAAAAGCAAAAACCGAGAACTATTCAAAACTTGCAATATCCACGGATGAAGCCTTTAAAATAAAAGACGAGCTCAGAGAAAAAGGTGCTGTTGCAAGAGCAAGAGTTTTAGAAGCTTTGATTATGTCAGATAATATGCCTGTTTCGAAGTTGATTAAGGAGCGTGGCGGTTCGTATGATGCTGTGAGGGCATTGAAAAATATGGGATATATAACCATTGAGAGCGAGCAGATTGAACGCTATGCCTATGATGCGGATAAATACGAAAAAACCACGGCATATAAGCCCACTGAAGAACAGAAAGTGGTTATTGATTATTTAAACAATGTTATATCAGCAGAAAAAAACGAGAAAATTCTTTTGCGGGGTGTTACCGGCAGCGGGAAGACAGAGGTTTTCATGCAAGCCATTGACACGGTTATAAGCAAGGGAAAAACTGCGATAATGCTTGTTCCCGAAATTTCCCTTACTCCACAAATGGTTCAGCGGTTTGTAGGACGATTTGGCAACCGAGTAGCGGTTATTCACAGTGCACTTTCAAATGGCGAGAGATTTGACCAATGGAAAAAAATTGAGCGAGGCGAAGTCAAGGTGGTTGTAGGTGCAAGGTCTGCCATTTTTGCACCGCTTAATGATATTGGTATGATTATTCTGGATGAGGAACACGAAAACAGCTACAAATCAGAAACAACCCCTCGTTATCACGCCATTGATATTGCGGAAAAAATTGCAGAGCGAGAGGGTGCGTTGCTGCTTTTGGCGTCTGCAACACCTTCGGTCTGCGAGTATTATAAGGCAAAGACCGGGGAATATACCTTGTTTGAAATGAAGAAAAGGTATAATGATGGTAATTTGCCTCAGGTTGACATAGTTGACATGAGAAACGAGCTTTTTCAATTTAAAAACAATTCACCCATCAGTATCAAATTGCGGGCAGAGATACGAAAAAATCTTGAAAAGAAAGAAAAGACAATTCTGTTCTTAAACCGAAGGGGGTATTCCACCTTTGTATCTTGCCGTGAATGCGGCGAGGTTGTAAATTGTCCTGATTGCAGTATTGCAATGACTTACCACAAAAGAAACAACACTCTTTCATGTCATTATTGCGGATATACTATGCCCAATGTGTCGGCTTGCCCTACTTGTGGTTCCACCTATGTTAAATATTTTGGAACGGGTACTCAAAAAATTGAGGAGGAGTTAAAGCGGCTTTTCCCAACTGCGGGAGTCCTCAGAATGGATACTGATACCACTTCGCAAAAAGGTGGGCACGAAAAAATTCTTGATGAGTTCAAAAATGAAAATGCTGATATTCTTTTGGGAACACAAATGGTAACCAAAGGACTTGATTTCCACGATGTTACTTTGGTTGGGGTTCTTGCCGCAGATACCGCCTTGGCGGTTGATGATTTCAGGGCAAATGAACGCAGCTTTTCGCTTTTTACCCAGG
>JAZNAJ010000242.1:0-11453 GCA_045586445.1 Clostridia bacterium
GGCTGTTGATATAATCGAAAGCGCTGTTTCAAGTTCTTCTGAAATATCCTTTTTGAAATGACCGGCAGTTAGCTTTATATACCAAATCGGCAAAAACATCATCCCGACTCCAAGTACCGGAATCATAAACACATTGTCAAGTATAGATGCTATGATTGTTCCTACTATTGCAAAAATCCCGCTTGCAATAAAAATAACAGGGATTTTATCTTCCCTGTCTGTCAGTCTCATTATTTCTGATATTTCCTCTATCTGCCTTAATACAAATCTTTTCTTTTTCCGATTTGTTGCTTCGTTGATTTGTGTTCTGATACTCTGTGGTCTGTTTATGAAGTCCCTAAACAAGTCTGTAAACCTCAAATTTAATATTCTGAACACACCAACAACCATTACCATAAATGCAAGTATTCTGAATGTCAGCATTATGACACCTCCCCTCTGCATATCTTATACAGCACCTTTTTCGGCATTCCGTTTTCAACCAGTCTCTTTTTCAGGCTGTCAGAAATATCACTAACCCATTCATGCTTACCCTTTATAATAAGCTTACCTTTATCGGTGTAACGATTTTCCAGGATGTTGTATCGGTAGATTGTTCTGTGTACCCTTTCTCCGTTTGGCTTTATTTCACACTCCATTATCTCCATGATTTTTCTCTCACGGTTTTCAAGCTGCTTTGTAAAGACAATGAGCGGGAAGGCTTCGGATACAAGGTCTAATATGGTGTCATCTGCAATATCATACTTTCTCTTACACAATGTTGCCATTCTCCTATATGTAGATTCACAAGAGTTAGAATGTATCGTTGTAAGCACTGTATGTCCGGTTCGGCTTGCTTCCTGTGCTGTGTATGCCTCCGGTCCACGCATCTCACCTACACAAATAATATCGGGATTGAATCGTAGTGCATAATCAAGCAGTATGTCTTGATCGATGTTTTGCATTTCATTTTCGGAAGGCCTGGTAAGTGTGTGAATTACACTGTTTACCACCCTTCCGTCATCAACCTTTGACAGAGCAAGCTCTCGGCTTCCGCTTTCTATGGTGTATATTCTCTTATCATCTGGAATCGTTGTCAGCATCCAGCCTGCTACCGTTGTTTTTCCGCTTCCTGTTGAACCTGCGACACATACACTCACACCATATCTGATCACCTCAGAAAGAAAATCCAGCATTGCTTCTGTTGCTGTATGTGACTTAATGAAGTCCTTCTTTTCAAAGTTCTGCGGATTAACTATTCGTATAGATGCAGATACTCCAACATCCTCATCTACAAGCGGTGTTTTTAATGCTGAGATACGGATATTTTTGGATAAATGTCCAAGTACGGCAGGAGAAGCATTATCAAGCACCATTCCGGATACATGGAGCATTCTCCTTACAACATTTATTGCATGCTGCGGTGAATCGAAATGCTCTTCAAGCTTTTTCTTTTCTCCTCCCGATTCATATATCTCGATGTCATTCCATGAGTTTATATCAATCTCTTCAATTCCTGTGCCGAATATATATTTTGTCAGGAATGAGAACTCTGCCATTTCTACATAGAGCCTGTTTATCAACTCTTCCTCGCTCATCCCTCCAACCGACAGCCTGTTATCTGACAAGTATTTCTGGATATAGAATTTTATTTGTTGCTTTACATCCTCTTTTCTGCTATCAAGCAACAAGCTTGCATATTTACTTGATATGTATTCCTGAACCTCCGGAAGCACGCTTGAGAAGTCTCTGACGGTGCTTGGTCCGAAAAACAAATCATGTGAATTGCTTCTGTTAATCAAGGTCAAACACCTCCTCTGCTATTTCTTCAATTACTCTGCGAAATTCTTTGGTGTCTTTTTTTACCGGCGTGTTCCTTATTAGCTCTCCTATTAAGTATTGCTGTTCCACCGTATCACTGTGCGGTATTGTAAAGGTTACACCTCCGAGTATTTGTTCAATGTTCTCACCTGAGTGAATTGCTCTTACATTGTTTGCAACCTTAAGTTGCTTATCTGTTTTGAATTTACTGTCTGCCAACAGCGGTAGCTGTGACGAAAGATATGATATCGATTTTAAGTCGCAGTTTATAAGCCTTAACACACAATCTGATTCTATCAACGCTACCGTTGACAGAATATCGTCTGACAGATGGCTTGAGCAGTCAACAATAACAAAATCCACAATGTCTTTTAGTTCATCAAGAAGCTCGGCAGCCTGTAGCTGTGTATATTTCGGATACGAGAATACATTCTCACCCTTGAGCATCCCTACAATCGTTACATGTGGATTTTTCTTTATCGTTATGCTGTTTTGCAATATAAGTGTCTCGTTTATCTTCACAGCTGCTAATATACTTCCAAGTGACCTTTCAACCTCAATATCTGACGGAGGCACCAAAAGTGGCAGAGGCGGTGCATCAAAATCGCAAAGTACAAGTGCTACATCGTAACCTTTTGCTGATACATAGTTTGCCAATTTTGCAGCTATTGTTGTTTTACCACACGAGGGCGAACCCCATACGGCAAGCACCTTGCTGTTACCCACCATTTGAACTCGCCTCACTTTCGTTTGGTTGCTCCGGTGTTTCTACTGCCGGAGGATTATTAAGCTCCTCCTGCTGTTTTAGGAATTCCTCGGCTGTTTTTCTGTTACCACGATAGACTAATGAGATATGTATCGTACCTGTCTTTTCAAGCTCTGCCAACATAATCGATTGCTTTTCGGATACTAACAAGGTTACAGTACTTGGAAGGTCACTTTCGTCTTCTGCCACATCGTCAACATCTGCTCCTGACTTGTTTGTTGCAGCAATAACTTCAACAAACTGCAATTCAAGCGGTACAACTGTTATCCCTGTCTTCTTATAGTCAGGTGCAATGATTGATACTATGTCGCCTGATTTAAGTTTTCCCGAAAGACCTGTTGCAAAGGATTTTAGTGTCACCGATATTGCCCTGTTACTTCCGTTTAGTCCGGCAAGATATGTGTTCTCCACATACGGTGTATCAGCAATCTTTGTATCAAGGATATTATCTCCTTTATTCATATCCACTGCCGCATACTTGCCTATTACAGCCTTATCATCAGAAACAATATTCTCAGGCTGATTTGTGTTTGACATCTTAACCTCAGAAACCATTTCTTTGGTTATCTCATCTCCGCTTTTTATATCTGTCATAACTCTCACCACTGTTACAGTTTCATCACCTGACCTGCTGATAAGCGGTGAAATCAGGAAACAGATTATAAAAGCTACTACAATGCAGGTAATTCCGAGCACTGTTCTGTTTTTAAAATAGTTTAGAATTTTCAAATTATCGCCTCCAGTATTAAAGTTATAATGTAGCCTGTAGTCAGTGCAGGGATGAATGGATACATTATGTTTTTCTGTCCCCTAATCATCCCAAGCATCAAGCCACCTACAATGAATATTACACATCCAAATACTACTGTCCAAAACACCCTGCTAAGTCCAATGAGAACTCCGAGAAGTGCTATTATTTTAAAATCACCGCCGCCGATTTTATCGGTCAGAATTGCGGCTATAAAGAAAGGGACTGCTATAAGCACTCCCCGGATATTCTCTATACTAAAGCAAAACGGAATAAGGCTTATTAACAGCACCTGATATATAACAGGCACTTCTTTTCTTCTTATATCCGTTATCGCTGCTGAAAGTAGTATTATAAGTATCAGCATCTCTTTTATCATTTGCCTCACCTTTTTGTGACACAAAAAAGTCAGGCATAACATTCTATACCTGACCTTTTTTGACATCATCACTTCTTGTCCAAATGTAAACTATTTGCAAATAGGTTACACGATCCTACATAGTCTGCATATCACTCATACCCAATTCTGGTTCTTGTGGTTTGATAAGCTTCTGCATTACCTCCAGCTTCCTCATCTCGGTCTGTATCTCCATATACTCCTTTTTTGATGGTTCTTCACCCACAGACATAAGATACTCTACCGTGTCAAACTGATTATTACGAAATGCTCCCATGATAAGGGAATGTCCTTCGCCGAATTTGAAGTAGCGATTGTTTATGCTACCGCCGTTATCATAGTACTTTTTCAGTTCTTCGATATTGACTCTACATGCATACTCCCAAAGCCTATTTATATCAGTCATTATGTACCTCCATATTCTGCATTAGTGTGTGTAGTTGAACATTTCCTGAATCTTCTGTGTAAGAGTTGGCAAGACCGTATCGTCCATAAGTGCATAGAGTCCGGCAAGGAGCAAGGCTCCTAAAACCACCGAGAGCAAAACGATGATTGCTGTGTCAACCGCCCCCTGACCACTGTTCTCTGTTACCTTGTTTTTTACTCTTTCCTTTAAGGTGATCAATTTCATTTCCATTTTTCTTATCATTTTCATCTTACAATTCCTCCAATTTTTTAGAATAGGCATCAAGCACCGCTTTTTCAATGTCATCCCGCATTTCCGGTGTAATCGGGAAGCAAATGTCTGCATAATCTCCTTTCCTTGTTTTTCTGCTCGGCATTGATGCAAACCGTCCGTTAACACCGTCAATGATTTTAATGCCTTTGATAAGAAGCTTATCTTCAACACAGACACTTGCATATGCTTTTAAGTTCTTCCCTCCGACTACACTCAGAATCCTCGCCTCTAATTTCATGTCCACCACCTCCTCCCATCTACATTGTAATTGTGAAGGTTTCGACTCGAAATTCCTCAGGTTCGCAAGAGGGTTCTTCTTCACTGATATCTGTTTGTGTGTCAGGTTCTGCTGTTTCTGTTTCAGGCATTGACTTCACTTCGATTTTGGTGTCTATATTCGTCTCAAAAACCATCTTTTCAGGTTCTTCGATTACTTCCTCGGTTTTTTGTATTTCTTCTTTTGTAGGCGATATTTGAGGCTCAAAACTTGATAGTCTGACCATGTTGTGCTTGTCCACATAGTAGAACTCACTGGATAGTTCATCATATATCTCAATTACATCCGATATCATCATGCGATGACCGTCAAAGTCATCCTTATCCGATACATTCTGGAAGTACAGGAATATATCATCTAACACCTCAGTTCCGACATTTCCATCAAACACTTTATTGTAGTTTGATACATTCGGTTCACCGTAGCCTTTGTTTTTAAGTTCATCATATCCGATGAATTTCATACACACGTCCGCCTCAGACTTTAACTGATATATCCTGCAATTTCTTGCAAGAACAGTATCTTCCGGTCTGTTTCCGCTTATGAGGGCAGAGTATATATTATCTCTCCACTCTATGGGTATTCCGTTTTGCTCTGTCAGATAGTCTTCGACTTCGTTCTTTTTGAACATCACATCAACAACAGCGAGATTGTTTTTTATATATCCAATCCTGTTGCTGTAATATTCAATTATACCCTCTTTTGAAATATTGATTTTCATGTCAGCACCTCCCATCACTTAATGTCTTCTGTTTTATCAGGTTGCTGATATGCTCCTTCTTTTCTGTTGTACTTTAATACTCCGTATTCAGACAGTACAAGGTCTTCATTTTTCATAAGCTCCTCTGCATAGGTCGCAAAATTGAAATGTGTTGCAAAGCTTTCAGGCAATACGCTTTTGTATTTCGTCTCGAATACACTTTTTGCATATTCGATTATGGTGGATGTTTTCTCATACAGTTCGTAGTTATGAAGTTCATTGGCATAAGTAATTGCCTGCTCCAAGTCAATACATCCATACCCTTCAAGCACAGCTTTATACTTTGCAAGCTCACCGGTTCTTTCCATATCCCTCATCCTGTGTGCCAATGAATTCAAAACACCTATTTGTGATAGTTCCTTAACACACATCGGAATATTTGCTTCCATACTTTGAACAGCCAAAAGAATACAATCATCAAAGCTTTCAACCCCTAAACCACGAAGGAAATTTTGTTTTCCTTCTTTTGATGCAGGAAGTGAAAGCCATTTTCCACTATTCTCATCTTCTGTTTGCTTTGGAGATATCAGGAGCTTGAATATATATGACTCATCCTCAAATTCTTCAGGGAAGGTTTTTCCATCATAAACCTCTGTGAATTCTTCATTTCTGCAAGTGAAATATCCTTCGTTTATGTATATACCGCCATCCGTTTCTCTGATGCTTTTACCTATCTTTTCGTAATCCAAAAACTCCCATATCCGCTTGTTAGCATCATCAAGCCAACCAAGCATTCCGTTATCGGCATAGAATCTGCCAAGCTCCTCATCGTTTTTAAGGTCATATATAATGTCGCAGCAATGCAGGTTGTATGCTATATTTATAAGGCTTCTGATATATAACTGCGATGGACCTTTCTTCTCTACATATCCTCTAAATAATGCGTGTTCGTGCTTTGTGAACCGATTCATAACTTTTGCAAGATAATTGAGTTTTTCAAGGTCTAATGTCTGTTCTTTATATTCCTCTGCCATATCCTTATCGTACAGCATACATTTGGTCACAAGGTACTCTTGATTATCTTTTGTCACCCTTGCTCTTTGCATCGCATCCCTTATTTCGTTATCTGTTGCAGGAAGCTGAAGTTCTGCACCTCTATACTGAGCATATGTGCTTTTTAGGTCTGTCCTTGTAATTACAACGGTTATGTGGAACTCTTCCGATTCAATCTTTTCGGGAATAACAATGTTATTTAAGAATCGTTTTTCCTCAATTAAATATGTATTGATAAGCTTACCGCCGATATATACTCCTGCTTCTTTTGGCGATTTTAATGTTATCTGTATCTTCCCGCCACCCTCCACATGTCCTTTCAACAATTCGCGTATGTTATTCTTTATTTCCTCTCTGTTAATCACATTTGCATCCCTCCTATTCCGTTCTCTCCCTGTTTTTGAACCATTTCCTCTTCATCAGATTCTTCGACTACTGTCGCAAAAATCTGACCGCCTTCACTTGATACTACACCGTATCCTGTTAATTTACAGCCAAGCCTGTCACAGAGCCTTCTTCCGAGAGTATCCATCTTACATTCTTTGAAGATGCTTGTATCAAATTCTGTCGGTAGTTTAAGCTGCATATATTCCATTGCATAGCTTTCATAGTCCTCTGTATAATGGGATAACTGATACCTATCCAGGTTATTCATTATTTCTTTTGCCATATCCAAATCCCTACACTGCAGACTTTCCGATACAGCCTTAAATTTCAATTTATCCTCAGGGCTTAATGTTTCATAAATGAAAGCCACACAGTTAAGCTTCCCAAAGATTTCGGTATCACCATACATCTCATCATTAAGCCATGATATTGGTGATTGAAAATCAAAGTACACACAGTCTTCAATTCTCTTTTCACCAAGTGCTTGTGCTATCGTATTTGCCTTTTCGGTGTCTATAGGCAGACCGATTAAGACAGCACTTTTCTCAGCTTCTTCAGGGTTTTCTATCCCTGACTTTGCCACAAGCATCTGTATAAAACCCCCGCCGATAGCTTTTCTTTCAGGCTCCGGCAATGTCTTGCCGTCATACACTTCAGGCCAATTGTACCCAAGTCTTGCGACATAGTGTCCCCTACTAAACACACCACATTCCGAGTCCCTGAATTTCTTTCCGACCTTTTCTGCATCAAGAAGCTGTATTGTTTCATTATCCAAATCGTGCATATATGGTTCCATCTCATTATCTTTGACCATTTCACCCAACTCACGGTCATTTGATATGCCCGTCAATACAACCATCCCATCAAGGTCGTATGTCATATTGATAAGGTCTTTCATTAGGACACCGTTTTCATATTCGCCTGATTCCTTTTGTGTTTCAAATAGGGCATTCAAGCCTATAAGCTGATTATCAGGCAATCTTTCAAGCCTTTGCGCAAAGAAATTCATTTCTTTAATTGTTGGAGAGTCAAGCCTTGTATCCATAAGTTCAGGAAGTCTCGGACAGCTTATAACACTTATTTGCATGTATCCTTCTCTGCCTATTGCACGTGCCTTTTGCATTGCATCTTCAATCTGTCCGTCAGATGCAGGTAATGTTAGTGTAGAATAGTAATATCCTTTACCGTATAGGTCCTCGGTACACAATTCTACTACCACCTTATCTCTTAATGCCATTCTAATCACCTCCTACATTGACAGTTTTGGAGCTGATGTTTCCTGACCTTGCTCCTCTTTATTATCTTCTTCAGCCAGCTCTGATTCTGTAAGCTTTCTACACGAGTCATCACCGTAAGAAATTCCGAGTCCACTTCCTGAGTCCCAATTTACATGGATTGTTCCGGCATCATCTACATGTTGAACTGTTCCCCTGTCACCAGGCTTGAGTTTCGAATAAGGGTCAGCACCCATACTGACAAGTTCAACTCTTGTACCTTCGGGATATTGCTCCCTCAAACTTTTTACTACTTCTTCACTTGGAAATCCAAACATTTTGCATTACCTCCATTCTAATCTTCAGAACAATCTTATCTGACCGTTTGGTTCTACTTTCAATTCCTCTACCTCGTACTGTGGTTCATCTTGCAGAAGTTCAACCGCCTGTGATTTCATCTCTTCCTGTTTGGTCTTTACTGCTTCCTGGACATTTTTGATTGTTGTACCTTCTCTTAACGACCATAGTCCGAATATATATGACGGAGTGTACCATACCGACCATTGCTCACCTGTAAGCGAGTTTCCGTGTATGATTTTGGCAGGGATTCCATAAAGGCTTAGTTGCAGATATGCCATATGCACACACTTAATATCTATATCGACTGCCGTAACACACATATCAGTTTGGTAGTTAAAGTTATGCTTATCCATTGCGGATGCGAAGCCTATAACAAGACCTCCCGAACCCACACACGGTTCGCATACCGATACAAATCCGTTTTCGTTTATAACCTTTTCTGTATCACCTGCAATCATCGCTTGTCCCATAAACTCGCAGATGTGATTAGGAGTGAAGAACTGGCCTTTGTATTTGTTATGAAGCTCTAATCCGTGAAAGACCTCACCAAGTACATCACTGGGGCCTCTTCTTTCAACAACATCATTCAATGTCATCGTAAATGTTGCTAACAGCCCGACAATTTCATCCTGTTCCTCTTTACTGTATTGATTTATGAGTTCGAGATATCGCTGTTCCCTTTCATCAAAGCCTGCCTTATCAACAGCATTGCTTATCGCTATGGCACTTATCTCTAACCAATCCTGAAAGATTTGGTATGTCGGATGCCTGCATGCAAGTTTCTGAATTCCTTTAATAAGCTCTTGTCCGTCTTTTATGTATGCCGGTGCTTTACTTGCCATATATTTACCTCCTGAACTAAATTAAGGGCGAACTTTCTCAGTTCGCCCTTTTTTGTATGTCAAAGTATCTTTGCATAAGCTCCTGAATCATTATCCTGATTCGCTCTAACCTTTGTTCATATTCTTCATCTTCAGGTATATGTGTATTTGTCAGTTCTGTGACTGTTTCTGATTCCCACCTTGCATACACGACTCCGTTTTCGTTGAGTGTGAATTCTGTTACCTCATTCTCTTTCTTTCGGGGATCGCTGTACCATCCTTTGAATATGTATCCCTCTCTTGTTGGGATATACTCGGCAAGGTTTACTGTTTCTCCTACCTTTCTCGTTACAGGCCATATATACGAACCGCCATCTGATGCGAAGGTCAGTGTTCTTGTACCTTTTAGTGTCCATTGGGCATACAAGGTTGTATCCTCTTCATATATCCATCGGTCATCGACAAGCTCTCCGCCTTCAGGCTCTGTATACCAGCCTTCCCATTGGTAGTCCGATGACCGCACGGGGATTGGGAGCCATTTGATTCTTCCTTTGTAGGTTTCTTTCTCAGGCTCCGCTACATATCCGCCGTTTGCATCGAAGGTTACAACATAGTCCCTGATGTCTGCAATGACTTCGTCTTTTGATGCTCCGCATTCGCAGGTGTATCTGTTGATGGTATCGTTTGAGTTTTTGATATCATCCATCCATTTGTGTTTGTGAGTTTCCTCTGCCATAATACCTGACTGCATCGTTAGTACCAAGGCAAGTGTTGTTAATAATACTTTCTTTTTCATATTCAACTTCCTCCTTGAAATAAGTATTTATGCCTCTTGGCAAACACAACATACCATCAAACTCACTGAAAGTCCACGAAGGAATTGATTGTTACATCAGATTTTGTTCAAACTCAACCAAATCAGTCCACCCAATTTTCTGAATCTGACATTGTAACTGCCATATGGTCGTTGGCTGCAGATAAGATATCATAGAATGCCCAATGGCTATTTGTCTTTACATCTGTGAATCTGTCAAGTACCTCAAGGTTCTTGTTGATGTATTCTGCATCTGCCTCACAGCCTTTGACTCTGTTTACTACAGTTACAACCTCTGCTCTTGTAATGTTTATATCAGGCTTGAATGTACCATCTACATAACCGTTGAGCCATTTCTTATTGGATGCGTAGCTGATATCCTTGATTGCCCAATACTTACCGCTTACATCTGTGTACTTGGATGTAATTTCTTCATACTTAACTTCTTCGAAGATGTCATAGAATCTTACGGCCATTGCTGTAAATTCTGCTCTTGTTACAGGTGCATCTGCTTTAAATGTACCGTCCGTGTAACCTTTGATCACATTGTACTTTTCAAGATAGCCAACATATGCTGAGTACCATGCATTTGCAGATACATCCTTAAATGATGACTTTCCTGAAATAGTTTCACCCTTTCTGTCTGCAATAAGTCTTGCGAAGATAGCCGCAGCTTCAGCTCTTATCATATCGCCTTCCGGCCTGAATGTGCCATCATCGTAGCCTACGATGTATGCCTTATGTTCAACCGCAGGAAGTGTGACAATACCCTTGTCATCTGTTTTCGCCGTAGCCTCATTCTTATTTCTATCCTTTAGTACAACTGTGTAATCAGGCTTTGCCTTACCGCTTCTGTCGGTTACTGTAATTGTGTAGTAGTTTTCATCTTTTACAAGGTCCTTGCCTGTCGGGAGTGTAAGTGTTACCTTATCACTTGCTGTTGATTTGCTTACCGAAACAGTCTTACCATCCTTGTCAACTACCTTTACATTTACAGTTGAGAGTGAGACACCTCCGCCTCCTCCGCCACCGCCGGAGTATGAACCGCCTCCGCCTCCGCCTGATGACTTAATTGGGAGTGTTACCTGACCGTTTACATTGGTTGTTCCGGAATTAGATGTAGTCTTATCAGAAATCGTTACGGATACATTTGCTACTGGTTTATCTTCCGCATCCTTAACGGTTACGGTTGTCTGGTTTGCAGTTGTAAGTGTGTGAGTTTCAGGAAGCTTAACTGTAATCTTTCCGTCTTTCACAGTCACGAATGCATCAGCAATAATTCCCTTTGTATCATTTACAGTTACAATATATTTTGTTTCTGTAACTTCGCCGGGTTCGTCAATCTTACCATCACCGTCATTGTCTTTGCCTTCCTCTTCTTTTGTATCTGTTACAGAAGAGTCGCCCTTATCGTCAGTGATATCTTCAGAAACTGCT
>JAZNAJ010000243.1:0-3005 GCA_045586445.1 Clostridia bacterium
GTTTATTCCTATACATCCTCCGTTTTTTATAATCGCCTTTATCTGCTCATCATCTAAGTTTCGTTTGTGCCTTTTGATGGCAAATGAATTCGAATGTGTGGCAACTATGGGTGCCTTGCTCCGCTCAATTGTATCCCAAAAACCATTGGTCGAGATGTGAGAAACATCTATCACCATTCCCAATCTGTTCATCTCGTCAACTATCGATTTTCCAAAGTTTGTCAAGCCCTTGCCAGAGTCTTCCCCCACGCCTTCAGCAATTTCATTTCGATAGTTCCAGCAAAGTGCAAGAAATCTTACACCTCTGTCATAAAAGTACTTCAGGTTATCAATATTCCCATTCAATGCCTCTCCGCCCTCTATTGCCAGCATTGAAGCCGTTTGTCCGTTGTCGATGGTTTGAATAATTTGATTTAGTGTATTGCAATGCCTTATGTAATTTGCATTTTTATCAATTTCCTGATTATAAAAATCTATAAGTTGATTGCATCTTTTAAATGGTGGGAAAATATCATTCTTTTTATCAACAAACGCAGCAAATACCTGGATATGCTTGTGTAAAGACATCCGCTTGATATCTATATGAAAATTATTCTCGTACAGCTCTTGTTCTTCATCAAATAATTTAGAAATTGTATCACAATGAGCATCGAAATAGGTCAAACTATACCTCCTCAAATACTTGTTCAAGATGATTTATTTTTTCTGCAATAAAGCATTCTCCGTCAAATCTTCCGTATACTTCAACAATATCGAATCGGATATTCATATCTGTAGGATTTTTCATAACATAAAATTTTGCAGTATTAACTATCTTTTGTTTTTTATAATATGTAACCGCTTCTGCCGGTGTTCCAAATCTTTCACTGCCACGAGTTTTAACCTCAACAAATACCAGATTTTCTTTATTCTTAACGATTATATCTATCTCACCTATTTTATTCTTATAATTTCGTTCAACAACTTTATATCCTTTTTTTTCGAGGAATAATGTTGCAATATCCTCACCGCATTGACCTGTTATTTTATTATAAGTTCCTTTAAACATTATTCTTTCCCCAAAACCTTTGCGGTCATAAATGATTTGCGGTGTATGTCAGTTACCCCAAATTGCTGAATTGCCTCCATATGAGTCTTTGTTCCATAGCCCTTGTGTTTTTTTAATCCATACTGAGGATATTTTTCGTCTAATTCAACCATAAGTCTGTCACGGCTTACCTTTGCCAAAATAGATGCCGCCGCAATAGTCTGCGACTTTGCATCACCTTTTATTACATATTCAAAGGGGATATCATAGGGGAAATTATCGTTGCCGTCAATGATTACAAAATCAGCTTTTTCACTTAGATTTTCTACAGCTCTGTGCATTGCAAGTGCGGTGGCGTTCTTTATATTTATGTCATCGATAACATCAGGGTACACAAACTCTACACAGTAGGCAACTGCAACCTCTTTTATTATATCAAAGAGAGCATCTCGTTTTTTTTCGGTCAGTTTTTTTGAATCGTTTATCCCGTCTATCTCAATATCTTTTGGCAATATAACCGCTGCAGCGCAAACCGGGCCTGCCAACGGGCCTCTCCCCGCCTCATCTACTCCTGCAATTTTTAAGAAACCTTTTTTATATAGTCTGTTTTCTATTTCTTTCATTTTATCGCACCTCATCAAATTAAAGGGCGTATAGCAAAACACCAACGCATTCTGCAACACACCCTCAAAGTCCAAACAGATGATTTATGGTAATTCCAAAGTAATTTTGCCTATTTTGGCTGCACGAAATTCGTCAAGTATTAAATTGGCAGTTCTTAAGTCATCAATGTTCCCGCCGGAAACTATACACCCTCGCTTTTTGCCAATAAGCTGCAAAAGGTCATAATCATCACAATTATCGGGGATTTCGTCAAGTTTAAAGCGTTCTTTCAGCATATCGGGATAATTGTTGCGCAAAAATCCAACAAGATAAAAAGCCAACTCTTCGATATCCATAATTTCATCCTTGATGCCGCCGGTATATGCAATTCTTTTTGCAACCTCAGGGTCTACAAACTTGGGCCTCAAAATAACCGGTGTGTCAAGGATTTCATATTTCCCGGCAACTTTTATCCATTGTTTTGCCGTTGTAACACCCGGTCTGTCCCCCGTTTTTGCAGCCGCTCTGCCAGAAAGACGATTTATAAACGACGATTTCCCCACATTTGGGATACCTACAACCATCATTTTAACAGTTCTTCTCTGCATTCCCTTTTGGCGTTCTCTTTCAAATTTTTCAGCTAAAACTCTGTCAATAGCCATATCAAGATTTTTCAAACCTTTTCCTGATTGGCTGTCCATCAAGATTGTGGCTATATTTCTTTTTTCAAAATAATTAACCCATTTAACATTCGAATCACTGTCAGCAATGTCAGCCTTATTGAGAACCAATACCCGTGGTCTGTGCCCCACTATTCGGTCAATTTCAGGATTCCTTGATGATAAGGGAAGTCTTGCATCAACCAATTCAACAACAACATCAACCAATTTTAAATTGTCTGTTATAAGTCTTCGGGTTTTTGCCATATGCCCGGGAAACCATTGTAAAACCATAATAAGCTCCATTCTGTCAAAAGACTGTTTTGGAATTCATCTTATATTTTCAAAACTATTCTGCATCAAAATCAACTGTGCCCAGATTATCAAGTGGCCAGAATCTGAAGGTTGCATGACCTATAAGTTCACTTTCCGGCACAGGGCCAAGTTCACGACTATCCTTGCTGTGGTTTCGATTGTCGCCCATTGCCCAAAAATAACCTTCTTCAATCTTGATTGGATTATCCTTGCTGTAAGCACCTGAACCTATAAGAAAGTTTATATACGCACCTGTAAGATGGGTAGGCTCTGCGATATATGGCTCATCAATAAGCTCATCATTGACAAAAACCTCTCCGGTAGAAAAATCAATATACAGGGTGTCGCCCTCTGTTGCAATAATTCTCTTTATATAAGGTCTTCCCGGGTCTGTCGCTGGC
>JAZNAJ010000244.1:0-2568 GCA_045586445.1 Clostridia bacterium
CTTGAAGGCAAAGAGGATAAAATCGTGTCACCCGCAAGTTATTTCAAATACAAAGTAGCTGACAACACGGTCACCATAACAGGTCTGACCGTTGAGGGAAAGGCAGCTACGGAAATAAATATTCCGCCAATAATTAACGATTTGCCGGTAGTGGCGTGTGCGACAGAATCATTTAGGGACAATACAAATTTGGTAAGTGTAAGCATACCCTACGGCGTAATCGAGTCAGGGTTCAGGCAGTTTTTGGGGTGCACCAACCTCAGAAGTGTTAAGTTGCCTTATAGCTTGACCAATATAGCCTCTCATATGTTTTATCGGTGTACAAATCTAACAAGCATATCGATTCCGGACAGCGTTACAGCTATCGGCGACAGGGCGTTTGCCATGTGCGAAAATTTTAAATCTACAGTAGTAATTCCGGAAGGCATAACAGAACTTAAGGAAAGAATTTTCACCGGATGTGTGAAGCTTAAAAAGGTAGTGTTGCCAAAAACCTTAAAAGTTATTGAAGACAACATGTTTGGCGGGTGTTATGAACTTGTAAATATTGAAATCCCCAACGGAGTAACATCAATAGGAGCTGTCTCATTTTACGAGTGTAAGGTTTTAGAAGAATTGTTTATTCCGGATAGCGTTACATATATTGGCGACAGGGCGTTTGAGCTTTGTGAAAAACTGACTATAGTTTGTAATCCGGGCAGTTATGCTGAAGCTTGGGCTATTGAGAATGGGATACCGTATAAACATACTGAACTTGGTAGTAAAATTTCTCTCAAAGAGGACAAGGCTAACAAAACCACCATTATCTCAGTTGGTTCTACCGACGAACAGTACCCAACGGCAAAGGCGACATATATAACAACACATCATATTGAAGAAATGGTAGTAGCTGTCGCACAAGGGACGGCTGATGCGATATCTCGTACCAATAAGTTAACTACTGATGTAGATGCGCTTAAAACACAGAAAGCAGATAAAACTTATGTTGACTCATCCATACAATCAGCCATTTTGGAAAGTTGGGAGGTATTGGTATGAGTGTTCAGCAGGAAAAATTCACCGAGATTGCAGATGCCATAAGATCCAAAACGGGCGAAACCGATTTAATAAAACCTTCTGATTTTGCGGATAAGGTTGAGGATGTGTATGACGCAGGTAAAACAGCGGAACATGATGCTTTTTGGGATGTGTTTCAGCATAATGGACATAGAGTAGACTACCGAAACGCTTTTCGTGGTACTCAAAATAAACTAGGTGGATGGAAAAATAGCATATTTAAACCGAAATATGATATTATACCGACAACCGCAGAAGCAATGTTTTATGGAGCAGCTTATTTGTCTTTAGACTTACGCCCAACACCATTTAAAGAACAATTTGGTGTAGAATTTGATGTATCAAATGCAACTAATTTAGTGCAATGGTTGTCAGATAGTGTGATTTATGCGGTTGGAACGATAGATACCACCAAATTATCAAATAGATTATATTTTATCTTTTTTAGTGCAAAAAATTTACAAATCATTGAAAAGCTGATACTTCCTGCTACAACAGAGCCGTCAATGAATACAACATCGGCTTTTTCAAACTGTAGCGAATTAACAACTATTGAAGAAATTGAGGGAGTTATAGGAAACGGCTTTGACATTCACTGGAGTCCGTTAGACCATGAAAGCATAATGAACATTATAAATGCCCTTGCAGATTATAGTGATGGAAGTTATCAAAAAACATTAACTCTTGGTACAACAAACCTTGCAAAATTAACTGATGCGGAAAAAGCAACAGCAACAGAGAAAGGATGGACACTTGCATGACCCAAACAACAATAGAACTTCGAAAACTTACCGCCGCAGAAGGGATGACATTGACCAATGGCGAAGCATACGGCAAAGAGATTTATCTCGGTGTAAATGATAAGGCAGAAAAATGGTATGAGATAACCGATGCCGAATATGAAGAGATTATGGCAGAGCAGGAAGTGGATTTTGAAAAGAAAGTGAGGTAAAAGAATGCCTATATTACAAATAAGAGACAAAGACGGCAAGTTTATCCCGATACCAGCAATAAAAGGCGACGCCGGCAAGAGTGCATATGAACAAGCCAAAGAGGGCGGATATACAGGTACAGAGGAAGAGTTTATTGCTTTGCTCAACGGCTTAACAAATGGGGAAGATAGCACTCACCGCGCTGATTTAAACAATCCGCACAAGGTTACGGCAGAACAAGTTGGTGCTATAAAAAAAGATTTAACAAATCTTAATGAACCAATCCCAATGTCCAAAGGTGGAACCGGAGCGACAACAATAGAAGACGCCGGGCTTGTTCCCATTGTCAATGCAACATCAACGGACGGAGTAAACTATACTGCAACGGTTGAAGGTATAACAGAATTAAAATCGGGTATGCCGATTATTTTCATTCCCAACCGTGAAAGTGAATCTTCTTATCCTTTGTTGGATATTAATGGACTTGGGGCTGTTCATATTGGTTCACCCGCTAGTAATAACACAATGTCTACAACAACAAATGCTTTTCCAAGCGGATACTTTTCAGCGGGAACACCTG
>JAZNAJ010000245.1:0-3379 GCA_045586445.1 Clostridia bacterium
TACATAAACTTCGCCACACCGATTTTCTGTCCCGAAAAAATGGGCGCATACACCTTTTCGGGGATTTCGCACACAACCTCAACCTTTTCGGTGTCGCCGTCATTGGGGAACAATGCGTTCAGGTTGTTTGCAGCCGACAAAAGTATATGGTCTGTCCCGTCGGATGCCTGTTTGACCTTTACCTCGCCAAAAATATCGTCCCGTTTTGCCAGGGTTTCAAGAGAAAAGTCGGTCAATCCATGCTGAAGTATGACTTTTGATTCGTCGTGGGAAATTGCCATATCCTGGGCGCCAAAGACAACCGAGATTACCGATTTTCCTTTGTCCTCTGCCGAAGAAACCAGGCAATACCCCGCCGCGTCGGTGGAGCCTGTTTTAATCCCCGTAGCCTTGTCGTAGAAATAATAAGGATACCGCATCAGGGACACCAGATTATTGGTATTTATAAAATACCTCTTGTCCGACATATTTGTTGCGGGCAGATATATGTGCGCACATTCAACAATACTGCGAAAGGTTTCGTTCTTCATTGCCTCTCGGGCAAGCCTTGCCATATCGTGGGCAGTGGTGAAGTGGTTTTCGTTGTGCAAACCGTGGGGGTTGACAAAGGAAGTGTCATTAAGCCCCAAAGCCTTTGCCTTTTCGTTCATTCGTGCAACAAACTGGTCAACCGAGCCCGCAATTCCCTCTGCAATAACAACTGCGGCATCGTTGCCCGATGCAATCAACAGCCCCTGCAAAAGCCCCTCCAAGGTCATACTCTCGCCAACCTTAAGGGCAATGCTGCTGCCGTCAATATCAAGACCGTCGTATGCCGCCTGGTTCAGGGTCAATGGCTGTGCCAGACTGATTTCTTCGTTTTCAACTGCGTCAAGTGCCACCAAAGCCGTCATAACTTTGGTAGTGCTGGCGGGGTACATCTTCTCTTCGGCATTCTTTTCAAAAAGAACATTCCCCGTTTCTGCATCAATAAGTATCGCCGCCTTGGCGGTTACTTGCGGCTTTGCCGCGTATGTAATGTTCGCAGAACAGGTTGTGGCAAGCATCAAAGCCACCGCTGTAATGGTGCGTAATTTACAAAAAAACTTATTCTTCATCATTTCCTCCGCCAAGTTACAGATTATTATTCATTCTTTCAAGCCTGTCCCGCTCTGCCTGAGAAAGCCGAACATAACAAGGAACCAAATCGCCACAGCTGACCACTTCGCCGCGGGCAAACTTTTGGGCGCCAAGCTCGGCAACCGCGCCGCCAAGGTTCATTGCAGTTGTCTTGGGAGCAAAAAAGGCTCTGTTCCCAAGTGTGCGACGGATTTCATCTTCAAAAACCAAAACCCCGTCGCCCATAAAAATAACATCTTTGTCAAGCTCTTTAATTTCGTCAAGCAAATCTTCAAGTGCCAACGCACGGTCCTCGCAAAGTCGTGAAATTCCATTCTTCCCACAATCAAAAAGCGCATTGTAGACTTGTTCGCGCCTTGCATCAAGTATGGGAGCGGCAATCCCGTCAAAAAACTTTGACGAGTAGGCAAGTGCCTCCAATGTGGAAACCGCCACGCAAGGCTTATTGGCTGCCTGAGCCATTGCTTTTGCGGTGGCAACGCCTATCCTGACACCTGTAAATGACCCCGGCCCCACCGCTGCAGCAAAGGCATCAACGCAAGCGGGGTCAATATCGGTTATTTTAAACATTTCTTCGATTTGCGGCATCATAATTTGCGAGTGGGTTTTGTTTTGATTGACAATGGTCTGCGCAACCAGAGTGCTGTCGCTTACAAGCGCGGCAGTTGCCGCCATGCAGCAGGTGTCAATTCCAAATACCAACATACCAATTCACCTATTTCTCAATTATTATTTCACGGTAATCATCGCCCTTATCGGGGTTTTTGTTGATGGTTACACGGATATATCCGTTTGGCAGAATACTTTGGATGTTTGCTGCCCATTCAATCAGGCAAACCCCGTCTGCAAAAAAGTAGTCGTCCATCCAGTCGCATTGGTCGGGGGAAATATTTTCAAGACGATACGCATCAAAGTGGAAAAGCGGCATATCTCCATCGTACTGATTGACAATGGTAAAGGTGGGGCTTGTTACATCCTCACAAACGCCAAGACCCTTGGCGATACCCTTTACAAAGGCGGTTTTGCCTGCCCCCAAATCCCCCGAAAGTGCCACAATATCGCCCTCTTTGAGTTCGGCAGCAAAGCCTTTGGCAAAATCCAGGGTTTCGGCTTCAGAATAACTTTCAAATATTTTCATAATTCCCTAATCCATTCTGCAAAATTAACTATAAGATATATTTTACTAACAATTACACCGAAAGTCAATATAAAACTATTGAAATTTGTCTTAATTTGTTATATACTTAATAACATAAATCTAAGAAAAACGAGGAAACCCTTATGGAAAACAAAAGAGTTGACAAAAACAATTACTATCTGGATATAGCAGAAACCGTTATCGAGAGAGGAACCTGCCTGCGCCGCAATTTTGGTGCAATAATTGTCAAAAACGACGAGATTGTGTCAACGGGCTACACAGGTGCCCCCAGAGGCAGAGAAAACTGTTGTAATACGGGTATATGCATCCGCGAAAAGCTGGCAATCCCCCGTGGCGAAAGATACGAGCTTTGCCGCAGTGTTCACGCCGAGGCAAACTGCATAATCAGTGCTGCACGCCGCGATATGATTGATTCAACATTGTACCTTGTGGGCAAGGACTATCGCACGGGTGAACTGGTTGAAAATACTTCAAGCTGTTCCATGTGCAAACGCCTTATTATCAACGCAGGGATAAAGAGGGTGGTTATCCGCAACACCCCAACCGAATATACAATTGTGGATGTTGAAGAGGCTTGGATTAAAAACGACGAGTCCCTTGAAGGTATGCTGGGATATTAAAGGGATAGTGTAAAGATTATGAACAGAGGTAAATTTATAGTTTTCGAGGGGATAGACGGCAGCGGAAAATCAACGCAGACAGGTCTTTTGGCCAAATTCCTGCAAGGCAAGGGCATCCCTTGCCGCCAGACGCTTGAGCCGACTTATGGCATGGTTGGACAAACTTTGCACGATATTTTGTCGGGCAAGGTGGTGGCAGATGCCAAGGTTACAGCATCGCTTTTTGTGGCTGACCGTCTGGACCATATTTTAAATACCGACGACGGTATGCTCAAAGATATCCAAAGCGGCAAAACCGTTATTTGCGACCGCTACTACTTTTCGTCGTATGCCTATCAAAGCGTGGAAGTCCCGTCAGATTGGGTGATTTCGGCAAACCGCCTTGCGGCAGATACCTTAAAACCAGATGCCACAATCTTTATCGATGTTTCGCCCAAGGTGGCAATGGAGCGCATTTCAAACAACCGCCAAAGCACCGAAA
>JAZNAJ010000246.1:0-2340 GCA_045586445.1 Clostridia bacterium
AGGGTGCGGCATCTGACATCGGTGGCTTCGGCGGGCTTTTTGAGATGGATATGACAGGCATAAACAAGCCTGTATTGGTAAGCGGCACCGATGGAGTTGGAACAAAACTTAAAATGGCGTTCCTTATGGACAAGCACGACACAGTTGGTATTGACTGCGTGGCTATGTGCGTAAACGACATCATCTGCTGCGGTGCAAAACCCCTTTTCTTCCTGGACTATATTGCAGTTGGCAAAAACTATCCCGAAAAGGTAGCACAGATTGTTTCAGGCGTGGCAGAGGGTTGCGTTCAGTCAGGTTGTGCCCTGATTGGTGGCGAAACAGCCGAAATGCCCGGCTTCTATCCCGAAGACGAATACGATTTGGCAGGGTTCTCGGTCGGCGTGGTTGACAAAGACAAGGTTTTAAACAACAAAACCATCACCGAGGGCGATGTGATTATTGCACTTCCCTCAAGCGGTGTACATTCAAACGGTTTTTCACTTGTCCGCAAGGTGTTTGATGTTGAAAATGCTGATATCAAAGCCCCACGCGAGGAGCTTGGCGGCAAATCTGTGGGCGAAACACTTCTCACCCCAACCCGGATTTATGTAAAGCCTATGCTTGCCCTTTTTGACAAAATAACAGTTAAGGCAGTTTCGCATATTACAGGCGGTGGCTTCTATGAGAATATCCCCCGCAGTATCCCCAAGGGTTTTGGTGCGAAGATTGACAGAAGTGCCGTAAAGGTTCTTCCCATCTTTGAACTTATCGCCAAGGAAGGCAATATCCCCGAAAGAGATATGTTCAACACCTTTAATATGGGCGTTGGTATGAGTGTGGTTGTCAGCAAAGAAGATGCTGACAAGGCACTTGAAATCCTTAAGGCAAATGGCGAAGACGCATATGTTATCGGTGAAATAATCAAGAGTGACGAAGGTGTGGTTATATGCTAAACAAAGCAAAAATTGCGGTTTTTGTTTCAGGCGGCGGTACCAATCTGCAGGCACTTATTGACGCCCAGGCAGACGGTATAATCAAGTCGGGCGAGCTTTCGCTGGTTGTTTCAAACAACCCTGACGCCTACGCCCTTACCCGTGCCCAAAAGGCAGGAATCAAGACTGCGGTTGTTTCAAAAAAAGAGCTTGGCAGCCAAGTAGCTTTTGAGCAAGGTCTTATTGATTTACTAAGCGAGAACAACATCGATATTATAGTTTTGGCAGGGTTTATGTGTATACTTAGCGAGGATTTTACCAAACGGTACCCAAAACGCATCATCAATGTTCACCCGTCGCTTATTCCGTCATTCTGCGGCAAGGGCTTTTATGGACTTCGTGTCCACGAGGCGGCACTTCAGTATGGCGTAAAGGTAACAGGCGCAACTGTGCATTTTGTAAACGAAATTCCCGATGGTGGCGAGATAATCTTGCAAAAGGCGGTAGAGATTAAGGATGGCGACACCCCCGAAATCCTGCAGAAGCGAGTGATGGAAGAGGCAGAATGGATACTGCTTCCCGCGGCTTGCGAAAAGGTTTCGGCTGAAATTGCAAACAGATAGGAGAAAAAACAAATGAACATTTACGAAATAAATGATATAGGCGAACTTATAAAAGACAACACTTATGTAGGCAGGGGCATTGTTATCGGCAAGAGCCAGGATAAGAAGTCAGCGGTTTTTGCATACTTCATTATGGGCCGCTCCGAAAACAGCCGCAATCGGATATTTATCGAAGATGGCAGCGAGGTTATCATTCACCCCTTTGACGCATCAAAGGTTGAAGACCCGTCGCTGATTATCTATTCACCCGTAAGGAAGTTGGGCAACAAGACCGTTGTTACCAACGGCGACCAGACCGACACGGTTATTGAATTTTTGCAAAAAGGCGAAAGCTTTGAGTCGGCACTTGAAACCCGCGAGTTTGAGCCTGATGGCCCCAACTGGACACCCAGAATAAGCGGAATGCTCACCTTTGACAAGGGCGATTTTGATTATAAAATGAGCATTTTAAAAAGTGCAGATGCCCAGGGCAGTGCTTGCAACAGATTTACCTATTCGTACAAATCCCTTGCAGGGCTTGGCCACTTTATTCATACCTATATGTGCGACGGCAACCCAATCCCCACCTTCTGTGGCGAGCCCGAGCGGGTTGCAATCCCCAACGATATTGATGAATTTACCGACAATATTTGGACCAATCTCAACCAGGCAAACAAAATTTCAATTTATGTAAGATATATCGACCTTGAAACAGGCAAAGAAACAAACCGAATGATAAACAAAAATGTTTAATCAGATTGGAGAAACTGATATGCAGGACCAAAAAGAAAAATACATTTCACCCTTTTCAACCCGTTATGCAA
>JAZNAJ010000247.1:0-5492 GCA_045586445.1 Clostridia bacterium
GTAATGAAAATGACAATTAAACCATTAGCTGACAGAGTTGTTATTAAAATGGTAGAAGCCGAGGAAACAACAAAAAGCGGCATTATTTTGGCAGGTTCTGCAAAAGAAAAGCCCCAGATAGCTGAAGTTGTTGCAGTTGGTCCGGGCGGTGTTGTTGACGGCAAAGAAGTTGTTATGGAACTTTGCGTAGGCGATAAAGTTCTTATGAGCAAGTACGCCGGCACCGAGGTAAAACTCGACGGTCAGGAATATACCATCCTTCGTCAAAGCGATGTTTTGGCAAAAATCGAAGGTTAATTTTTAATATTAGGAGGACATAAAAATGGCAAAGCAGATTTTATTTGGAGAAGACGCAAGACACGCTCTTGAAAAAGGCGTTAATCAACTTGCAGATACAGTAAAAGTTACACTTGGTCCCAAGGGCAGAAATGTTGTTCTTGACAAGAAGTTTGGTGCACCTCTTATCACAAATGATGGTGTTACCATTGCTAAGGAAATTGAACTTGAAGATCCGTTTGAAAATATGGGTGCTCAGCTTGTAAAAGAGGTTGCATCAAAAACAAACGATATTGCAGGAGATGGTACAACAACCGCTACACTTCTCGCGCAGGCATTGGTTCGTGAAGGCCTTAAAAATGTTACCGCAGGTGCAAATCCTATGATTGTCAGAAAGGGCATTGCTTCTGCTGTTGAAGTTGCAGTTAAAGAAGTTATTAAAAACAGCAAAAAGGTAAGCGGCCGCGACGATATTGCAAGAGTTGCCGCAGTTTCTGCTGCTGATGACGGTATAGGCGAGCTTATCGCAGATGCTATGGAAAAAGTTACAAGTGATGGCGTTATTACTGTTGAAGAGTCAAAAACCGCCGAAACATACTCCGAAGTTGTAGAGGGTATGCAGTTTGACAGAGGATATATTACACCTTATATGGTTACAGATACAGATAAGATGGAGGCAGTTATTGATGATGCGTACATTCTTATCACCGACAAGAAAATTGCAAGTATTCAGGACCTCCTCCCACTCCTCGAGCAAATTGTTCAACAAGGCAAGAAACTTCTAATTATTGCCGAAGACATTGAGGGCGAAGCCCTTTCCACCTTGATTGTAAACAAGCTTCGCGGAACATTCACTTGTGTTGCCGTTAAAGCTCCCGGATTTGGCGACAGAAGAAAGGCTATGCTTGAAGACATCGCAATTCTTACAGGCGGCAGTGTTATTTCAGAGGAACTTGGGCTTGACCTTAAGGAAACAGTTGTTACTCAGCTTGGTCGTGCTCGTCAGGTTAAGGTACAAAAGGAAGCTACCATCATTGTTGATGGTGCAGGCGATGCTGATGCAATCCGTTCTCGTGTAAACCAAATCAAGAATCAGATTGAAGACACTACTTCTGAGTTTGACAAAGAAAAGCTTCAGGAAAGACTTGCAAAGCTTTCAGGCGGTGTTGCAGTAATCAAGGTTGGTGCTGCTACCGAAGTTGAAATGAAAGAAAAGAAACTCAGAATCGAAGATGCTCTTGCAGCTACTCGTGCTGCTGTTGAAGAAGGCATCGTAGCAGGCGGTGGTACCGCATTTATCAACGCTATGCCCGCAGTTGAGGCACTTATGAACACTCTTGAAGGCGACGAAAAGATTGGTGTTAAAACTGTTCTCCGTGCTTTGGAAGAACCTGTTCGTCAAATTGCTTTCAATGCCGGTGTAGAGGGCTCGGTTGTTGTAAATAACATCAAAGCAAGCGACATTGGTGTTGGTTATAATGCTCTTACCGAAGAGTATGTGGATATGCTTAAAAACGGTATTGTTGACCCCACAAAGGTTACCCGTTCAGCACTCCAGAATGCCGCATCTGTTGCATCAATGGTTCTCACAACCGAAAGCGTTGTTGCAAACAAACCCGACCCCGCAGGTGATGCAGCAGCTGCTGCTGCAATGGCTGGTGCCGGTGGCGGAATGTACTAAAATTTATTTGCTAAACTTAAAACAACTAACCCGATTGGGTTAGCTGTTTTTTATATTTCTTCTTCCTTTAAATTCCTTAAAACCCCTTGACAAATCTTGGTTTGTGAATTAAAATAATCATATATTATTATACATATCCTTGAGGAGGAGATTGAAATGAAAAAAATTATTGCTTTATCACTTGCAGTATTGATGGTTGCCGCTGTGTTCGCAGGTTGCGGCAGCAAAGATGACTCTGTTCTTACGATGGCTACAAATGCCGAATTCCCACCCTTTGAATATCTCGAAAACGGCGAGATAGTTGGTGCGGATGTTGACATTGCAAAAGCAATTGCCGAAAAATTGGGCAAAACACTTGAAATCACAAATATCGACTTTGATGCTGCTTTGACAGGCGCTGCTACAGGTAAATACGATGTTGCAGTTGCAGGTATTACCGCATCTGACGAGAGAAGAGAAAATATGGGTTTCACCGACAATTACTATAAAGCTTCACAAGCTATAATAGTTATGGCCGACAGCGAAATCAAAACCGCTGAAGCACTTACAGGAAAGACCGTTTCTTGTCAGGAAGGCACAACTGGTGAACTTTATCTCCTTGACAACAATTACACTGTTCAATCCTTCAAAACAGGTGCTGAAGCTATAACTGCTCTTACATCAGGTAAGGTTGATGCAGTTGTTATCGATAATGCAGTTGCAAAGGCTCTTTCTGAAAAACAGAACGGCAAGACCATTGTTCTTGATGATGCACTTACAGAAGAAGCTTATGCCATCGCAACAAAGCTTGGCAACGACGAACTTATTAACGACATCAACGGCGCACTTGCTGAACTTAAAGCAGACGGCACTTTGGCAAACATATTTGCTAAATATGAACTTCCCTACGATGCTGAATAATTAATTTTATTTATGTAGTAACAAACAAATATAAAAAGCGGCGATGTTTTGTCGTCGCTTTTTTGTAAAGGAAAGGTTTTTTATGAACGGGTTAAACAAATGGCTAAACACATTATATAACACATTTATTGTTGACAATCGTTATCAAACCCTTATTGATGGTTTTGAAAAGACAATTATTATAACTATTGGTGCTTTGGTCCTCGGTGTTATCATTGGTACTATTGTGGCAACAATCAAGGTTTTTGCTGCAAATAACAAAGCACTTAAACCCTTAGACTCACTCTGCAATTTTTATCTGACAGTTATCCGTGGAACTCCTGTAGTTGTTCAGCTTCTTATATTCTTCTTTATAATTTTTGTCAATGCAAAAGACGGAACCTGGGTTGCCGTAATCACCTTTGGTGTAAATTCGGGCGCTTATGTTGCTGAAGTTATTCGTTCGGGAATTATGTCCATTGACCCCGGTCAGACCGAAGCAGGTCGTTCACTTGGGTTTTCGCAGTTTAAAACAATGTGGTATATAATACTTCCCCAGGCATTTAAAAATATACTTCCTGCAATAGGCAACGAGATGATTGCTTTGCTGAAAGAAACTTCGGTTGCCGGATATGTTGCTGTGGTAGATTTGACAAAGGCAGGGAATCAAATTAAAAATACTACTTATGACCAAATCAACCCCATTCTTTTGGTTGCACTTGTCTACTTGATTCTTGTTGTTGGATTAACAAAAATCCTTGGAATCCTTGAAAGGAGGCTGAAAAAGAATGAGCGATAATTTTTTGATAAAAACAACTGACCTTTGTATGTTCTACAACAACGGAACAATCAAAGCTCTCAACGGGGTATCTGCCGAGATAAAAAGGGGCGAAGTTGTTGTAATTATCGGTCCTTCAGGTTCGGGTAAATCAACCTACCTTCGTTCTCTCAACTTGCTTGAACACCCTACCTCCGGTAAGGTTATCTTTGAAGATACAGATATTACCGATCCTAAGATAAATATTAACCATCATAGACAGAGAATGGGAATGGTTTTCCAACAATTCAATTTGTTTCCGCATATGAACATTTTGAAGAATCTTACCATTGCTCCAATTAAACTTTTGAAACTGGACAAAGCTGCTGCAGAAGAAAAAGCTATGGCGCTCCTGAAAAGGGTTGGCCTTGATGACCGTGCAGAGGCATATCCTGCACAACTTTCGGGTGGTCAAAAGCAAAGGGTTGCAATAGTTCGTGCACTTATGATGAATCCTGATGTTATGTTGTTTGACGAACCTACCTCCGCCCTTGACCCTGAAATGGTAGGCGAGGTTTTGAGCGTTATGAAAGAACTTGCAAAAGAAGGTATGACTATGGTTGTTGTTACCCACGAGATGGGCTTTGCCCGCGAGGTAGCCGACAGAGTAATCTTTATGTGCGATGGAAAGATTGAAGAAGAGGGTACTCCTGATGAGATATTCTCAAGTCCCCAAAGTCCAAAGACCCAGCAGTTCTTACAAAGTATTTTATAGTTTTAGAAGCGGTATTTTTTATGGTACCGCTTCTTTATTTAGTTTTATATTGATTTTTCACAAAAAAAATGGTATACTTTACCTAACAGATAAACAGAGAGGATTGTTTTATTCTATGGTACTTGCAATTGATATAGGAAATACAAATATTGTCCTTGGTGGCTTTAAAGATGATGAGCTTGTCTTTGTTGCACGGATGGCAACCGACACCACTAAAACAGAAGACGAATATGCTTCACAGATACAGAATGTGCTTGCAATTCATGATATAAACAAATCAAATATAGAGGGTGCAATAATTTCGTCTGTTGTTCCGCCCCTGAATTCTGCAATAAATAAAGCTATACAATTCATCTATAATGTTAAACCCATTATGGTTGGGCCCGGAATCAAGACCGGAATAAATATCCATTGCGACAATCCTGCAAGTGTTGGCGCAGACCTCATCTGTGCTTGTGTTGCAGCTCATCACATATATGGCAGCCCATCCTTAATTGTAGATATGGGTACCGCTACAAAAATTATGGTAGTGGACAAAAATGGTTCATTTATTGGGGTATCAATCATCCCCGGAGTAAATATTGCCTTAAAGGCATTGGCAAGCGGTACTGCACAGCTTCCGCAAATCAGTCTTGAAGCTCCAAAATCCGTAATGGGCAAAAATACCGTAGATTGTATGAAATCCGGCATTGTTTTCGGAAATGCAAGCATGATTGATGGTATGCTTGACAGATTTAACGAAGAAATGGGTGAAGAACTTCCTGTATATGGCACAGGCGGACTTGCTTCCACTATTCTCCCCCATTGTAAACATAGCATAACACTAGATTCTGATATGTTATTGAAGGGGCTCAACATTTTGTACAAAAAAAATAATAAACTGTAATATCCCACCACGGGATTTACATATAAAATTTTATGCGTTGTATCACCCCTTTGGTGAACGACAGCAAGGAGGAATTTTTATGAACACACGAGGAAAAAAAATTTCAACACAAGGAATTGTACTTGGTGCAATCCTTACCGCATTAGTCATTGTGCTTCAGTTTATGGGCACCTTTGTCCGTTTTGGGCCATTTGCCATTTCACTGGTACTTATCCCAATAGTTATCGGTGCCGCCACC
>JAZNAJ010000248.1:0-2580 GCA_045586445.1 Clostridia bacterium
CGTGAGAGTGTGCAAGGCGTGCAAACTTCTCAATATCCAGCACTGTTACCGTTGGGTTTGTTACTGTTTCGCCGAAGAGCGCCTTTGTGTTTGGTTTAAAGTATTTTGCAAGCTCTTCTTCAGGCAGGTCTTGATCAACAAAAGTACATTCAATGCCCAATTTTTTCATAGTTACGCCAAACAGGTTATATGTTCCGCCGTAAATAGCAGATGAAGCTATGAAATGATCACCAGCTTCGCAGATGTTGAAAATTGCAAAAAAGTTCGCTGCCTGACCGGAGGATGTAAGCATAGCTGCAACACCACCCTCAAGAGCCGCAATCTTCGCTGCTACTGCATCATTTGTGGGGTTTTGCAGTCTTGTATAAAAATATCCTTCCGCCTCAAGGTCAAAAAGCTTGCCCATCTGCTCACTTGTATCATATTTAAAAGTGGTGCTCTGCCAAACTGGCACCTGCCTGGGTTCACCCTGAGAAGGTTTCCATCCTTCGTGTAAACATTTTGTTTCTATTTTCATCTAGTTTCCCTTTGTGGATTGAATTTCATTATAGCTTAATTCTACCACAGGGCATATAAAAAGTCAACAAAAAACGGAGCAATGCTCCGTTTTATTTCACCGCATATTTACCTTTCACCATTACAAGAACATCCGTCTGCGCCGTTATTCCTCTGCCGTCACCAACCGGTACAATAAGAAGATGGTTGGCAGGCATATCACTGCCGCTTGGATGGTCGCCACCTAAGGTAACATCAGAAATTCCACCCTTTTCAGTAGAGAATATGGTTGCTTTGCCTTGACGAAGAATCATTTCGCATCCCGCATCTCCGACAAGTTGCTGTCCCTCCTTAAGAGATACAACGCTAAAGGACATTTCCGTTTTAACCGTATTCAAAAAAACATTGTCAAGATAGGATTTTGAAATTAGCGGATCCTCCTGACTGCCGGTATTTGCAAGCACCGCTACAGTACAGATTGCCACAATAACAAGACCTGTAATAAGCCCTGTAAAAAAATGTTTTTTCATTTGTCTTATCCTCCTTAGCCCAAAGTTGTCAAAATTGCGCTGTTTAAGGCTAGCATAAGTAATTACTAAATTTCCGTCAACCCAAAGCTGACGCTGATAGCCTCATTTACAACATTCATAAGATTATCATCCAGCCTGCCTATTTTATCCTTAAGACGGCGTTTATCAATGGTTCTTATCTGCTCCAACAGAATAACCGAATCCTTTGTCAGTCCATATTCCTCCGCACTTATTTCAATATGCGTCGGAAGCTTTGCCTTGTTAATCTGCGAGGTAATCGCAGCTGCAATAATGGTCGGGCTGTACTTATTTCCCACATCATTCTGAACAATTAAAACCGGGCGTACACCACCCTGTTCAGAGCCCACCACCGGACTTAAGTCCGCAAAAAATATGTCGCCTCTTTTTACAACCAAATCAGTCACACTCCGCCAGTTTTTCCTCATAGCATTCTGCCTGCTGGCAGTCTGCGGGGAAACATATTTCGGCGAGTTTGAGATTTATATCAGCCATTTCACGGTAACCGTTTTTCATCTGTTCATGAAGGCGTGCCTTTTTCTGCTCCTTGATGTAGAACATAACTGCACGCTGAATAAGGCGGCTGCGGCTTAAATTCTCGCATGAAACCAGGTCGTCAACCTCTTGCAGCAGCGTTTCAGGTACGCTGATTAAAATTTTTTTCACTTCTGACAACCCATCCGCCCCCTTTCTCAAATTTAAACATCGGCTTAGTTACATTATACAACGGTTTTATGTAAAATGCAAATGTAATTTAACCCAATTATCCTTTGAGATATATACGCGGAACTCTTTTGCCTATCATGCACAAAAGCTCATAGCTTATTGTGCCGCACAGCTTTGCGAGAAAATCAAAGCTCGTCGGGCAGCCGGGCTGACCGCCGGCAATTATAACCTCATCCTCGACCTTAATATTATTGACATTTGTAACATCTATAATACATTGATCCATACAAATTCGTCCAACAACTTTTGCGTTCTGCCCATTAACTATAATGATTGCTTTATTGCTGAGCAGCCGAGTGTATCCATCGGCATATCCGGCAGTTACTACTGCAGCTTTCATTGTTTTGTCAGGTGCATAAGTTCCGCCATAGCTTATTTTTTCTCCCGCCTCTATATTAAACACACGGGAAACGGTGCTCTTTACCGTCATTACTGATTTAAGCTTAAGCACCGAAATATCCACCTCATCCGACGGCGGCATACCGTAGAGTATAATTCCTGGTCGGACCATATTAAAATAATATTCGGGAAAATTCACTATACCAGCGCTGTTGCACGCGTGCTTAAGCGGGATTTTTATCCCCTGACTTTCAAGTTTGGAGACAATCCAAATAAATCGTTTCGCCTGCATGTCGGTATATTCGCGATTATCAGTGTCTGCACAGGAAAAATGAGTGAAAATTCCTTCAATTTCAATACCCGGCAACCTACTGATTTTCTCAATTTCCGCTACCGATTCCTCATTACAGGCAAAACCTATCCTGTTCATTCCGCTATCTATTTTTATATGAATTTTCACGGTTTTGCCGCT
>JAZNAJ010000249.1:0-3649 GCA_045586445.1 Clostridia bacterium
GCCCCGGTACCGGTATTATTGCAGGCGGTGCAGTGCGTGCGGTTGTTGAACTTGCTGGACTTAAAGACATCAGAACAAAATGTCTCCGTTCCAACAATCCCCGCAATGTAGTAAGTGCTGTAATTGAGGGCCTTGCAGGATTAAACAGCGCCGGAGATGTTGCTGAAAGACGCGGCAAATCTGTGCAGGAACTTTTAGGTTAAGGAGGGGCTGACAAATGGCAAAAGTTAAAGTTATGCAGGTTAAAAGCTCCATCGGATGCAAAAAGGACCAGATAGATACTTTAAAGGCGCTTGGTCTTAAGAAAATCAGAGATGTTGTTGAACATGAGAGCACACCTCAGATCAACGGCATGATTAAAAAGGTTATACACCTTGTAGAAGTAACTGAATTATAATTAAGGAGGTGTGATTATGCGTTTGCATGAACTTTCACCCGTTCCCGGCTCTACAAAGGAAGCCAAGAGAAAGGGTAGAGGACACGGTAGCGGAAACGGCAAAACAGCAGGTAAAGGTCACAAAGGTCAGAACGCTCGCTCAGGCGGTGGCGTAAGACCCGGTTTTGAAGGCGGTCAGATGCCTTTATACAGAAGACTTCCTAAAAGAGGTTTTGTTAACATTTTCGCTAAAACATACACTGAAGTTAAAGTGTCAGCACTCAACATCTTTGAAGATGGCGCTGAAGTAACAGCACAGGCTCTTAAAGATGCAGGTGTTATTAAAAAGATAAATGACGGAATTACTGTACTTGGTAATGGTGAAATCACCAAAAAACTTACAGTAAAAGCTGCAAAATTCACACAGTCTGCAAAAGCTAAGATTGAAGCAGCAGGTGGAAAGGCTGAGGTGATTTAAGGTGATAAAGACACTGGTCAACGCGTGGAGAGTTCCTGAGCTTAGAAAAAGAATTCTTTTCACATTCTTTATGCTCGTTATTTTCCAGTTAGGTACAGTAGTACCTGTACCGGGACTTGATAAAAATGCTCTTAGCCAGCTTCTTGGCATAGGCACAGGTTCAGGTACACTTTTTGACCTCGTAAATATTATTTCTGGCGGCGCTATGCAGAATGCCTCAATATTTGCGATGAGTATTACACCTTATATTAACTCATCTATCATCATGCAGCTTCTGGCTGTAGCTATCCCTGCTCTTGAAAAACTTTCAAAAGAAGGCGAAGAAGGCAGAAAAGTTATTGCTAAATGGACACGCTATGTAACAGTTATCCTTGCATTCGTTCAGGCGGCAGGCCTTTATGTAGGTATGGCTAATACTGGTGCGGTTGAAAATGCAGGTTTCCTTGCATTTATTACAATCACGCTGTCCTTTACAGCAGGTACTGCTTTCCTAATGTGGATAGGTGAACAAATTACAGAAAAAGGTATCGGCAACGGTATCTCAATCATAATCTTCGCAGGTATTGTAACAAGAGCTCCGGCTCTACTCGTTCAGCTTTGGCAGATGCTTAAGACAACATGGTGGCTTGCTATTTTAGTAATCATCCTTGGTCTTGCAGTAATTGCTTTTGTTGTTATGCTTAACGATGCTGAGAGAAGAATACCTGTTCAGTACGCAAAAAGAGTTGTAGGAAGAAAAATGTACGGCGGTCAGAGCACACATGTGCCCTTTAAAGTGTCGATGGCAGGCGTTATGCCCATCATCTTCGCAAGCTCCATTTTATCTTTCCCGTCAACGATAGCAGCTATGTTCTCAGCAGGCGAAACACCTGCATGGATTTCTTGGTTCATGGGATCATGGCTCTATGCAATACTCTATTTTGTACTCATAATATTCTTCACATTCTTCTACACTGCAATGGTTTACAACCCTGTAGAAATGGCGAACAATATTAAAAACAACGGTGGATTTGTTCCTGGTATCAGACCTGGCAAACCCACATCAGATTTCCTGACAAAGGTAATGAACAAAGTTACCATCATCGGTGCGGTTGCAATTGCTCTTATAGCAGTTCTCCCCATGCTGATGGCTCAGGGAAATATGTCAGTTTCTTTCGGTGGAACATCCATTCTGATTCTCGTAGGTGTTGCTATTGAAACCTACCGTCAGCTTGAGTCCCAGATGCTGATGAGAAACTATAAAGGATTTCTTGATTAATCGTCAATAAGCGGAGGCAGAAAATGAGAATCATTTTACTTGGTCCGCCGGCTGCTGGCAAAGGTACTCAAGCCGAAAACTTGTCGAAAAAGTTTGGAATCCCTACAATCTCAACAGGAGAGATGATTCGCAGTGAAATCGCAGCCCAGACCGAATTGGGTATTGAGGCGGCAAGGATTATAAACGGCGGGAATCTCCTCCATGATGATGTGATTCTTGGCATGGTAAAAGCCAGAATTTCGCACGAGTATTGTAAAGATGGATTTATTCTTGACGGTTTTCCGCGAACCACCACCCAGGCTGAGGCCGCGGAGAAGATGGGAATAAATATTGATAAAGTGATATCAATTGTTGCTCCGGATGAAGAAATCATAAGGCGCATATCAGGTCGCAGAATTTGCGAAAACTGTAAAGCCGGATACCATACAATATATGCTAAACCGGCAAAAGAAGGCGTTTGTGATAAATGCGGAGGAAAGCTCATCTATCGCGATGATGATACAGAAGAAACCATAAAAGTAAGACTTAATGTTTACCATCAAAAAACCGAGCCTTTAATTGAATACTACGCAGACAAAGGTCTGCTGGTAGAGGTTGAAAGCCAGGAAAAGATTGAAGATACAACAGAGCTTATGTTTAAGCGGTTAGGAGTCTGATAGATGGTAACTATTAAATCTGAAAATGAAATTGCTCTGATGAAAAAAGCGGGTGCGATTTTAGCAGAAACGCTTGATTTGATAGAAAAAAATATCAAGCCGGGTGTAACAACTAAGATGTTAGACAAACTCGCATTTGAGTATATCAAAAAGCATAATGCCTTGCCGTCATTCAAAGGCTACTCTGGATATCCCGCGAGCATATGTGCTTCGGTAAACGAAGAGGTAGTTCACGGGATTCCCGGGAAAAGGCGCCTGAATGAAGGCGATATAATTGGAATAGATATAGGCGTATGCCTTGGTGGTTATCATGCTGATGCAGCAAGGACATACGGAGTCGGAAAAATTTCAGAAGAGGCACAGCATCTCATAGATGTTACAAAAGAAAGCTTTTTCAAGGGTATTGAAAAGGCAAAGGAGGGTGCCAGACTTGGTGATGTTTCCGGCGCAATACAGACATTTGTTGAGGAAAACGGCTATTCGGTTGTGAGGGAGCTTGTAGGGCACGGCATAGGAAGTGCGCTTCACGAGCAGCCCGATGTTCCAAACTATGGCAGTCAGGGCAAAGGCCTGAGATTGCAGGCGGGTATGACGCTGGCGATTGAGCCCATGGTCAACCGGGGAACGCATAAAATTGTTATCCTTGATGATGACTGGACCTGTGTGACGGCCGACGGTGAGTTGTCTGCACACTATGAAAATACCGTTGTCATCACAAAGGATGGCTGTGAGATTATAACAATGCGTTGAGGTGATATTTTGGAGTACACACAGGGAACTGTGGTAAGCTCTCTGAAAGGTCATGACAAAGAGAGGCTTTTTGTAATTGTAAAATCAGAAGGCTCATATGTCTGGCTGACAGACGGTAAAAACCGCAAAAA
>JAZNAJ010000250.1:0-2561 GCA_045586445.1 Clostridia bacterium
AAAAAAAGCTATGGAAATATTACCGAAGGGCGCGTTTCTTACAACAAGTGATAGATTTGGAAAGCTAAATACAATGACAATCGGTTGGGGCAGTTTTGGTTTTAAGTGGGGCTTGCCTGTGGCGGAAGTTATGGTTCGCGAGAGCCGTTTCAGTAAAATTGCCCTGGATAAATGTATGGAATTTACTGTCACTTTCCCATTTGAAGAAGAAATGAAACAAGCTCTTGGCTATTGCGGACAAAAGTCCGGAAAAGACACAGACAAAATAAACGATTGCAAGCTGGAGATTGCTGATTCGAAGATAATAAATACGCCATTTGTAAAATGCAAAGGTATTATTATGGAATGCAGGGTTGTAGCACGCAATGAGATGGATGATAAACTTACTTCGTCAGAGGTTTTGGAAAAATGGTATAAAAATGGCGACCTTCATACAATTTATACCGCAGAAGTGGTTGAATGTTATGAAATATAAGCTGCTTTGCCAATGTTGATATTGTAAAATTAAGCTTGCAGAATGTAAAAAATCTATTCTGCAAGCTTAAATTTTGGCTTTTGTGAAATTTGCAAAAAAAAATTTAATTTTTTTGGAAAAAATAGTTGAAATTTTAAAATAGTTGTGCTATAATTACTAATATATAAAAAAATAGACTATGTGTTTGTGCGATTTTACTATGGCAGTTTCAAAAAGTTGTCCTTGGTATAGTTGCGTTTAGTCTGCGTAAATTGGTATGCACCTGTGGCGGAATTGGCAGACGCGCACGGTTCAGGTCCGTGTGCTCGCAAGAGCTTGGGAGTTCAAATCTCCCCAGGTGCACCAAAAGGTATTTTTATATTATGTTTTTAAATCAAATTTACAACATGAGGTGATTAGAATAAAACAGAAGCTATCTTACTATAAGATAGTATTCGGGGAGTTTTCAGGATTGGGAAAAAGGCTGAACAGTACTTTGACACAGCTTACAAGGTTTATTCAGACCCAAGCTTAAGCACACCAAAGTTTAACCCTGAAAACAGACCGCTTAAGGCACTTTCGCCTGATTTGAAGATTCTAAATATCTTGACAACTTCAACAAAATAAAAGAATATGTTTTTTCAGCATTTGCGGATGAGAAATGTGGTGAATGGTATGGATACCTTCACTATGACAACTCACCCTCACACACTAAAGGGAAATGTATTCAAGGGTCCGTTCCATTTACCTAGAATGTTAATGGTTATGTCGGTTTCAGATACAATTGACGGATTCAAAAAGTTTCTTAAATAATTAAGTTCAAAAACATGCATTGATGCAGGAATAATTAGATTTGAAATATATCCGGGATATATGGGTTTGACTTATTGTTCTAATCAATGTTATGTATATTAGTAAAATTTAAAGGTAGGAGATGTACTAATGGAAACAAAAGCAACAAATCAGTTAAAAAAGAAAAAGTACAGAGGCGTATTCAGTGACATTCGCAGTAACTGGCAGTTATATGCAATGATAGCTATTCCTTTTATATGGCTAGTTATATTCGCTTATATGCCCATGTACGGGGCTCAAATCGCATTCAAAAATTATCGGCCTGTTGATGGTATCTTAGGCAGTGAATGGGTAGGTTTGAAACACTTTATCAGATTTTTTAATTCGCCCCAATGCTGGCAGCTTGTCAGAAACACAGTTTCAATAAGTGTTTATTCATTACTTGCAAGTGTTCCGCTTCCCATAATGCTGGCGCTTGGCTTCAACTACCTTAAAAATCAGCATTTTAAGAAGGCTGTGCAGATGGTTACATATTTGCCTCACTTCTTGTCAACAGTTATTATTGTAAGTCTTATTATGATGATGTTTAACTCGCATAACGGTGTTATCAGCCTTGCATTGGAAAAGTTGACAGGTAAAGAAATGAATATTCTTGGTCAGGCAAAGTATTATCGTCATCTTTATGTTTGGTCAGGTGTATGGCAAGGTATTGGATGGAGTTCAATCCTTTATGTATCAGCACTTGCCGGTGTAGACCCGTCGCTTCATGAAGCTGCAGTTATTGATGGTGCATCAAAAATAAAGAGAGTATGGCATATCGACTTGCCTTGCATTTTGCCAACTGTGGCTATTATGTTGGTAAAGTCAATGGGTACAATTCTTAGCGTAGGCTTTGATAAGACCTTTATGATGCAGAATCCAACAAACCTTGATGTTTCAGAAGTTTTCAGTACATATGAGTATAAGCGTGGTATTGCGGCTGCTATTCCTGAGTATTCATATCCGGCAGCTATTGGTTTGTCAACATCCATAATATCATTTATGTTTGTTATGACTTCAAACAAACTGTCTAATAAGCTTTCAGGTTACGGATTATGGTAGGAGGTAAACAGATAATGAAAACAACAATGAAAAAAGGAATCAGAAGTTCAAAATCAGATATGATATTTGATATTACAAACAATGTTATTATGGCAATATTGCTGTTAATAGTTTTGTATCCTCTCGTAGTTGTAGTTAGCTCGTCATTTAGTGACCCTGGCGCATTGATGTCAGGTAAGGTTGTTCTCTTCCCGGTTGACCCAACACTTGATGG
>JAZNAJ010000251.1:0-6343 GCA_045586445.1 Clostridia bacterium
GTGGTGGGAAACGGCGACGTGCGAAGTGCTGACGATGCGCTTGAAATGATAAACAAAACCGGCTGCGACGGAATAATGATTGGCAGAGGTGCGGAGGGTAATCCCTGGATATTTGAAAGGATAATCCACTATCTGAAGACCGGCGAGAAGTTGCCACCGCCAACGCCCAAAATGCGTGCCGAAAAAATGGAGGAACATTTAAGGCTTCTGGTCGGGTTCAAAGGCGAACACCGCGGCATCCAGGAGGCCCGCAAGCATATGGCGTGGTACATCAAGGGTACACCCGGCGGAGCAAGGCTGAGGGAAACCATAAACAAGGCATCAACCTTTGAAGAAATGCTTGCTGTTATTGAAAGTTTAAGAACAATGTTGTAGTTTTACAAAAAAACCTGCCTCCGGGCGGGTTTTTTTGTTGTTTGCAACGGGGAAAAAGGTCAAATTTTCCTTGACTTTATGCGAAATTTGTAGTATTATTTAAGTATCTTTATAATGGGTAAGTTTTCGAACTTGCCGACAGGTATAAATGTGTTTTTACACCTTGATTTTGTTGAAAGGACTGATATATATGAAAATAGCCATTATGGGTTTTGGTGTTGTAGGCTCAGGCGTGGGCGAGGTTGTAACCAAAAATCAGGAAACCCTGATTAAAAAATGCGGCGAACCGATTGAAATTGCACACATTCTTGACCTGCGCGATTTCCCCGACAGTGAGTTTGACTGCTTCACCAAGGATTTTAATGACATTTTAAACGATGACGAGGTTGGTGTTGTTGTTGAAACTATGGGCGGGGTTAATCCGGCTTATGACTTCACCAAAAAGCTTTTGCTTGCAGGCAAGCAAGTGATTACCTCGAATAAGGAGTTGGTTGCCACACATGGTACCGAACTTCTGCAGATTGCAAGAGAACGCAACATAAATTACCTTTTTGAAGCCAGTGTTGGTGGCGGTATACCCATCATAAGACCTATGTATTCCTGTCTGACTGCAGGCGAGGCAACAGATGTCTTTGGTATTTTAAACGGAACAACCAATTACATACTCACGCAGATGTTTCAATGCGGCGAGAGTTTTGAAAATGCTCTTAAGGCGGCACAAAAGAAGGGTTATGCCGAAGCCGACCCCACCGCCGATGTGGAGGGATTTGACACCTGTCGCAAAATCGCAATTCTGGCAGCACTTGCCTTTGGCAAGGCCCTTGATTACAAGCAGATTTCAACCGAGGGTATCACCAAAATTTCAGCCGAGGATGTTGCCTATGCTGAAAAACTGGGTTATGCCATTAAATTAATCGGGCACAGCACCAAAACCGAAGATGGTGTTTATGGGGCGGTGTTCCCCGCATTTGTTCCCAAAGACAATCCCCTTGCCGGCATAAACGATGTGTTCAACGGCATCATTGTCAAGGGCGAGGATTTGGGCGATGTAATGTTCTATGGCAGAGGTGCAGGCAAGCTGCCCACCGCCAATGCGGTTGTTGCCGATGTGGTTGATGCAATCAAGCACAAAAATGTTAACATCATCATAAAATGGGATGAATATAAACCGGAAAATCAATCTGCCGGCGAAAATATTAAGTATGCTTATTATGTAAGGTTTTCGGGCAAAGCCCCTGCAAACATTGACGGTTGCAAGGTGGTTGTATTTTCTGACAAAGATGCTTCGGACTTTGCAGTCCTGACCGAGGGAAAAACACTGACAGAAATCGAAGCATTTAAAGCATCTCTTGACGGCTGTACAGCAGTGGCGTCAATGCGTATAATCAATTAAAAAATAATTTGTAAAAATACCGACAATTTGTTCGGTCTTATATAAGAACAGGAGGTTTTGACTTTGGCAATTATAGTTCAAAAATTTGGCGGCAGCTCGGTTGCAGATGCTGCTAAGGTAGAAAATGTGGCAAACAGAGTTGTGGAAACCTACCGCGAGGGCAACTCGGTGGTGGTTGTAGTTTCGGCTCAGGGCGACACAACAGACGATTTGATTGAGAAGGCTCACGAAATAAACGAAAGCCCCTCAAAAAGAGAAATGGATATGCTTCTTGCATCAGGCGAGCAGATTTCAATCGCACTTCTTGCTATGGCAATTGAAAAGATTGGTGTTCCGGTTGTTTCACTCACAGGTTGGCAAGCAGGCTTTGTTACCGACTCAAACTCAGGCAATGCCCGTATCAAAAAGATTGATACCGAACGCATTATGTCAGAGCTTGACAAGAAGAGAATTGTTATTGTTGCAGGCTTTCAGGGGCTTGACAAGTATGATGACATCACCACTTTGGGCAGAGGCGGCAGCGATACCTCGGCAGTTGCAATTGCAGCAGCTATCAAAGCCGACAAGTGCGAGATTTACACAGATGTTGACGGCGTTTACACAGCGGACCCCCGCATTGCTCCCAATGCAAAGAAGCTCGACGCTATCACTTATGACGAGATGCTTGATTTGGCAAGCCTTGGCGCTAATGTTCTTCACAACCGCTCGGTTGAGATGGCAAAGAAGTACGGCGTTAAGCTGGAGGTAAAGTCAAGTTTTCAAAAAATAGAAGGAACAATAGTTAAGGAGGCGGTTTCAGTGGAAAAAATGTTAATCAGAGGTGTGGCAAGGGATAACGATGTTGCAAGAATCGCGTTGGTTGGTCTTGAAGACAAACCCGGCATCGCATTCAAGGTATTTTCAATCCTTTCAAGAAAAGGTATCAATGTTGATATAATATTACAGTCAATCGGCAGAGGCAATAAGAAGGATATTTCCTTCACAGTTACTAAGAATCATCTTAAGGAAGCCCTTGCACTTTTGGAAAGCGAAAAGGATACCCTTTGCTACGAGGAAATCACTCATCGCGAGGATATCAGCAAGGTTTCAATTGTTGGTGTTGGTATGGTCAACAACCCCGGCGTTGCAGCAACAATGTTTGAGGCACTTTTTGATGCGGGAATCAACATTCATATGATTTCAACTTCAGAAACAAAGATTTCAGTTCTTATCAATGTGGATAATGCAGAAAAGGCTGTTCAGGCAATTCACGATAAGTTTCTTATTTAATTAATATGTAAATTATTTAGACAAAGAGGTTGTCCGCCGTATATGACGGACTGTGCGGGAGCTTCCCCGTGCGCCCTCTTTGTTTGTATGTAAAAATTACGAAAGGAAGAAATGGCTATGACATCGCTTTCAAACACATTTGTTTGTGTTATGGGTATAAGTACAGTTTTTATCGGGCTTATTTGTATAGTTCTTATATGCAATCTTCTCAGCTTGGTACTTAAGTTGGTTACAAAAACCGATAACGCATCAAGTCCTGTGGCGGCAACAACCGCTCCAATTGCGGCAGCAAATACTGCTGCACCGCAGATGAACCTTACTCCTGCCGAGAAATCAGCAGTGGTGGCAGGAATCTGTGCTTGCATTGCCGAGGAACTTGGTACCGAGGCATCAAATATCAAGGTTGTATCTTTTAAGAGAGTATAACCCTCTGCGAAAGTCCGACTTCGCGAACAAAAATTTGCTAATATTTTAACCTATGGAGGAAAAAGAAATGAAAAAGTATAATGTAAATGTAAATGGTACAGCTTATGAAATTGAAATTGAATTGGTAAGCGAAGCAGAAGCTAAGGCTCCTGCAGTAGCACCCGCAGCAGCACCCACACCCGCAGCAGCATCAGCTCCTGCAGCAGCACCTGCAGCAACCGGCGAAGGAGAGGCAGTTAACAGTCCCATGCCCGGCACAATTGTTGCTGTAAATGTAAAGGTTGGCGACGCAGTTAAAAAGGGTCAGGTACTTATGATTCTTGAAGCTATGAAGATGGAAAACGAAATTATGGCAGGTGCAGATGGTACAATCACCTCTGTTTCAGTTAGTGCAGGACAAGCAGTTGAAGCAGGAACACCCCTTTGCACAATTAAATAAGCAAACTGCCCGTGTATTCTGTCAACCCACGGCAGATTCTTTGCAAAATTTGTGGGTAGAAAGGCTTTGAAACCAATATGAAAAAGAGAATTTTTGCAGGTTTTCTTGCAATAATGGTTCTTCTTTGCACCTTTGCAACTTGTTTTGCTGAGGACGAGAACATCTTTATTGCAAAGAACGCAGCATACGACGCCGAAACAAAGACCATCAGCTTTGATTTGGCAAATACATCAGCAAAAAATTACTATATAAACACAGTTATTTTTGATTCAAACACAAACGAAGTCAAGACCGAGTTTCCGGGTGTGCAGCTTGGCACCCAGGTTGCTCCCGGTGGTGAAATCAGCATTAAGCTGAACGCTGAAATCATCGGTTTTGACGGCAAGGACTTCCCTAAGTTTGGTCTTACGGTTGCCGCGGTTGAAAACACCGGCAAGTTTGACCTTACAAAGGATATGAACCTTCAGGAATTTGTTGTTGAAAACATTTTCTCAGAGGGCGCAACAGCAATGGAAGCAGTTGGGAACTTCCTTCAGCAGACAGGGTTTATGTCAATTGTGAATGACCCCAAAATCCTTATTATGCTCCTTATTTCTTTTGTACTTATGTATCTTGCCATTGCAAAAGGCTTCGAGCCATTGCTCCTTTTGCCAATTGCTTTTGGTATGCTTCTTACAAACCTCCCCGGCGCTGAAATGTTCCACGAAGAGCTTTTTGCCGATGGACATGTGCATTGGGATTTGTTTGGCGCAACCAACACCATTACTCCCGGTCTTGTTGACTACCTCTACCTTGGCGTAAAGCTTGGTATTTATCCTTGCCTTATCTTCCTTGGCGTTGGTGCAATGACCGACTTTGGCCCGCTGATTGCCAACCCCAAGAGCCTTCTTTTGGGCGCTGCAGCTCAGCTTGGCATATTTGTTACATTTGTTGCTGCAAGACTCCTTGGCTTTACTCCTGCAGAAGCTGCTTCAACGGGTATCATCGGTGGTGCTGATGGTCCTACAGCAATCTTTGTTACAACAAGACTTGCGCCTCACCTTCTTGGCCCGATTGCGGTTGCGGCTTATTCATACATGGCACTTGTGCCGGTAATTCAGCCGCCTATTATGAAGGCATTCACCACCAAAAAGGAAAGAGCAATCGTTATGAAGCCCCTCCGCGAGGTTTCAAAGGTGGAAAAGATTGTATTCCCTATTGCGATTACAGTATTCGTTACACTTCTCGTTCCTTCAGCAGGCCCCTTGGTAGGTTGCCTTATGCTTGGTAATCTGGCTCGTGAATGTGGCGTGGTTGACAGAATTTCAAAGACCGCTCAAAACGAGCTTATGAACATCGTTACCATCTTCCTTGGCATCTCGGTTGGTGCTACTGCTACTGCCGACACCTTCCTTGCACCAAAGACACTTGCTATTATTTGCGTAGGCGTTGTAGCCTTTGGTATGGGTACTACCGGTGGTGTTCTTCTTGCTAAGTTTATGAACTTGTTCCTTAAGAACAAAATCAATCCGCTTATCGGTTCAGCAGGTGTTTCGGCTGTTCCTATGGCAGCTCGTGTATCGCAGACCGTGGGACAGAAGGAAAACCCCCAGAACTTCCTGCTTATGCACGCAATGGGCCCCAATGTAGCTGGTGTAATCGGTTCAGCTATCGCTGCGGGTGTACTTATCGCATTGTTCGGTTAATGAAAATACGGGCGGATAACCGCATCCGCCCATGCAAATATATATACAGAAAGGATTTTGTATCATTATGGCAAAGTTACAGATTACAGATACAATTCTTCGTGATGCTCATCAGTCGCAGGCGGCAACTCGTATGAGAATTGAGGATATGATTCCCGCCCTTGAAGCCCTTGACAAGGTTGGCTACTGGTCGCTTGAATGTTGGGGCGGCGCAACCTTTGACTCATGTATGAGATTTTTGAACGAAGACCCTTGGGAAAGACTTCGCACACTTAAGAAGCACCTTCCCAACACGAAACTTCAGATGCTTTTCCGTGGTCAGAATATCTTGGGTTACAAGCATTATGCAGACGATGTAGTTGAGCAGTTCTGCAAAAAGTCAATTGAGAATGGTATTGATGTTGTTCGTGTATTTGACGCCCTCAACGACCCCAGAAACTTAGAGGCAGCAATCAAGTTTGTTAAGGAATACGGCGGTATGTGCGAAGCGGCAATCAGCTACACAACAAGCCCTGTTCACAACGAAGATTACTTTGTAAAGCTCGCTATGGAGCTTGAAAAGATGGGCGCAGACACCATCTGTATTAAGGATATGGCAAACCTTCTTCTTCCTTACGATGCTTACAGCCTTGTAAAAAAGCTTAAAGAAAATGTTCCTGTTCCTATCCATCTTCACACCCACAACACCGCCGGCACAGGGGATATGACCAATCTTATGGCGGCTCAGGCAGGGGTGGATATTGTTGACTGTGCACT
>JAZNAJ010000252.1:0-2342 GCA_045586445.1 Clostridia bacterium
TATACTATAATCACTCCAAGGGAACACGACCTGCCGAGCCAAGCCAAGAGAACGGACGAGTTGAAAGAAACTCAAAAAAAAGTTCAAAAAGGGGCTTGACAAAAACAAGGGTCTGTGGTACAATAAGAGTGTCAAGAGGGCAAGGCGCCGCCCACTGACAGCCACTCAATCCAAACCGACTTTGAAAGAGGTAATGTGTATGACTAAGATGACTTATGCCGCCGCTCTGTCCCACGTCCTGACTACCTGCGAGATGCCGGAAGAGGTTCGCGCCAAGCTGGTTGCGCTCTCTGAGTCCCTTGCCAAGAAGGCTTCTACCGAGAAGAAGCCCACCAAGACCCAGCAGGAGAACGCGGAAGTCGCGCAGACCCTGTATGACGAGATGCTTGCCTGCGGCAAGGCTCTCACGGTGTCTGACATGCTCGCCCAGTTTGAGTGTGTCAAGGGTATGTCGAATCAGAAGGTTTCCGCGCTGGTTCGCAAGCTCAAGGATGCCAACAAGGTTGAGAAGTCTGTCGAAGGTCGCAAGTCCTTCTTTAAGGCTCTCGCCTGACCCTCTGGGGAGAGGGTAAAACCTCTCCCCAAATCTTTAAAAAAGTGTTGACAAGCCGCTCAAAGTGTGATATACTAAGTACAACGAAATGACAAAGGAGACTAAGCCTTATGGACAATTCTGTTTTCGCCACTCTCGCCATCGAATACTGTGACCCGCATTTTGCTAGTTACTCTGCTGATCCACTGACCGACATGGAAATCGCTGTTGCGAATATCGCAAGCGCAAAGACTTCTCCTCTGCGCAAGAAGTGGTTTAATGTCGCTCTTGCTTTCTTCAATGAATTTCCTGCTGTGCGTGAAGTGTGGAACTATCTTGAAAATGTTCGACTGTATGCCGAGCGTTTTGTGAAGAAGGTTGTCGATGTTGTCCGCGATGCCGTCGAAAATGTTCTGCCTCCGCGGATGCGTATCGAATGGAATGGTATCGAGCAGATGCCGAAGGGCGTCCAACAGGGCTATCTGATCCGCCTGCTTGACAGAAATAAGCAGTTGATTTGGTCGAAGGTTGGCACGACCACCGACAAGACCGGCGTTCGTATGGCCCAGCATCTCAGGTATTACAAAAAGGACGGCGTGCGATTTGTGGAAGTTGTTCGCCTGTGGGATTGTAATGGGCTGGATGCTGAAGGGCTGGAAAGTATGTTCCGCGCCCACTATATCCGCAAGCATCCCGGCACTTTCCGCAAGAATGACCGCTTTACTGGCGTAGAATTTGACCTTGATGAAGCCGACCGACTGATGGAAAATTATTTGGGGAATAGGGCTTGACAAGCCCTTCCCCATGTGATATAATCTCTTTAGAGGTGATGAGAAATGGCAATTCCGATGCCTGACGAGAAGTGGATTCAGTCCACGATGAAGACCCTTGACCTGACCCGAGAAGAAGCCATTGAAATGTGGTGCGATGACCACGACATTGATCAAGGCAAGGCGAAGGAGTTTGACCTTGACCCCGAAAAGCAAAAGGTCGTCAAGCAGATGACCAAGGCAGGCGGCAAGGCAAGAGCAACCGAGAACAAGCCGCGAGAGCGCAAGCCGAATGAAGAAAAGCGCGCTTTGATCGCGGAAATCGCGTCTTGTTTGGAAGGTTTTCACAGATTTGACGAGGAAAATTTGGTTTCTCATGTGGATTTGGTAGAAATTGCCAATGTTGAACGAGAAATCACCTTCAAAATTGGTGAAAATGCCTATTCTCTGACGCTTACTCTGCATCGCAAGCCGAAAAAGTGAGAAAAATCGCCCATTTTGGGCGATTTTTTCCTATTTTTCGTCAGTTTTCACAAAAATTTCGCTAAATTTTTTACTTGACAAGCCACATGCTATGTGGTATAATTGGCCGCGCGCCCACGAACGAGGCGCGCCGAATTTCCGCAACCCATTCCATTATAGCATATTTTTCAGCAAATTGTCAATAGTAAAACCGCACAAATATTTTCCCGAAACTTTGTGCATGTTGCCGATAGACTTTCTGCTCTTGCCGTGCTATACTATAACCATCAAGAGGGAGTGCCCGAGAGGTTGAAGGGGCTCAACACCGAAAGGTTTGAGTGCAATGCCATCGTAGGTTCAAATCCTACCTCCCTCGCCACTAATAAAATAAAAGGAGATATGAACCATGGAAAAGAAGATCACGATGGCTATGCTGAATAAGACTATTGAGGTTGCTTGTGACAATCTCCGCAAGAATTGCGGCTTCACTGATGAACAGTGCTTGACCTTCGCGGCTGACCTGATGGAGAATCTCGCCAAGGATGGATGGAAAATCGTGGAGGGCTAACGCCCTCCAC
>JAZNAJ010000253.1:0-2786 GCA_045586445.1 Clostridia bacterium
CCCAAAAGAATGGAGGGAATACTGTGAAGATAGAACGCATAGATAACAACAAAATAAAAGTTACAGTCGGTGGAGATGATATACGGATATGGAATGTTGACCTTAAAAACTTTACCGAAAACACCCCTGAGGCACAGGATATGTTTTGGTTTGCATTAAGACAGGCGGAACAGGATGTCAACTTTACTGTTGGCAAGGCACAACTGCTTGTGGAAACCATGTCCTCAGGTGATGATGGATTTGTTATGATTGTAAGCCGCCTTGAAAATGATACTGAACTTGCCGAAGCACTTATAAAAGCAGGCAAGCAAGTACGCTGCACAGAAATTCGGGCACGACGCCGAACAAGGGGAACAACACTTCTGCGAATATTCAAATTTGCGGACTTTGAAGAAGTATGCCGAGGCGTAAACGAGATTTATGAGATGTTTATCGGCACAAGCAGACTTTCCAAGTATCAGGGTGAGTTTTATCTGGAACTTATACCTATTGATGGCGTGGGCTTTTTTGAAATCGAAAATATACTTTCTGAATTTTCGCAAAAATGCAAGCAGCCATTGATAATGCAAGGTGTTTTAAACGAACACGGAAAGGTTATGATAGGAACTGATGCGGTTGCAGTTATTGTAAAAAATTTTATAAGATAAGTTAGTTATAATTACTGATACCCCTCCATATTTGGAGGGGTATATTTTTTATGGTTAGTTAATATATTTAATTACAATATATTAATAAAGGGGATTTGATAATATGGATGACAAGAAAAACGAACAAAGTCGCCATACAATTATACTAAAAGGCCGAGAGAATCTGTGCGCAGCAGGGGTAGAGGATGTTGAAAGCTTTGACGATGACAAAATTGTGGCATACACCACCGACGGTCAAATGACCATCAAGGGTGCTCAGCTTAAAATCAACAAGCTTTCGGTTGATGAGGGACAATTAGAGATTGAGGGGATAATTGACAGCATAGAATATCAGGATACCCATCAAAGCGGAGGAGGAATCTGGGGTAAGATATTTAAGTAGGTGAAATAATGTATAATACTGTGCAAAACGATGCCACATTTTTTTTAATATGTATATTGGTCGGGTTGCTTACTGCATTTTTATATGACATAATCCGAATCAGCCGAAGGCTTGTAAAGGTCGGGACTTCGGCAGTTACGGTTCAAGACATATTCTTTTTTGCATTTTTTGCTGTAGCTTTATTCTATGCCGCGTACATAAAAAACAGCGGCGAAGTCCGCTGGCAAGGCTTTATAGGTGCTATAGCAGGGGTGTGTCTTTATGCAGCATTGGTGCGCAATCGCTTTGTAAATTTAGGCACTTTTCTTCTTAAATGGCTGATAAATTCAGCCTTTAAGTTTATGCGGATAATTCTGTTTCCGCTGACATTATTGATGCGCGCATTGAGAAAACCTGTAGAAATTGTTGCCTGGTACACAAGCAAAACATTGCAAAAGGCAACAAGGATTTCAAAAACCCATCGTGCAAAGGCTAAAATGCGACTTAAGGCGGCACTTTTGATGGCGAGAAAAAAGTAGATTTCTATTGACAAAAAAGCCCCGTTGATATATAATCAATAATAGAAAAATGGGGCTTTTTATCAATATTGAAGTTTAACATTTTAAAAGCCCTGACATATTTTGCAGACAAGGTGGGGAAAATATGGCTCGTAATTCCAGAAAAAAGGTAGTTACAAGGTTTTCCGGCAAGGTTTTGGCAAGGACCTTGGTTATATTTGCACTATGCTTATATGTTGTATGCACATTGGTAAAGCAACAGATTACCATCTCAAAATGCGAGGATGTTGCTGATGATTACCGCAACAAAATCGCCGAAGCGCAGACCGAGAACGAAAAACTTGAGGCTGAGCTTGAGCAAGCTGACACGGATGAATATCTTGAAAAAGTTGCCCGCGAGAAGCTGGGGCTTGTCAAAGCGAATGAGCGGGTTTTTATAGACATAACACAACAGTAGTTAACAAAAATATAATTATTTTTTACATATAATGTTGTCAAAGCAATATTTCGAGGAGGATTTTTGTAGGTTATGCAGATTGAAGAAGGAAGCGTACTCCGTGGCAAAATTACAGGCGTAGCACCTTTTGGCGCTTTTGTTGAGTTGGAAGATGGCAAGACCGGTCTTGTGCATATTTCTGAGGTGTCATCCGAATATGTGGAGGACATAAGCAAGCACCTGACGCAGGGACAAGCCGTAAAAGTCAAGGTTATGTCTGTTGATGAAAAGGGCAAAATAAGTTTGTCCATAAAGCGCGCAGCTGAGGACAACGCAGTAAAGAAGAAAAAAGCACCACGACAAAAAACCAGTGGTGAATTTAAGGGTGCTCCTGAAGTTTTTGAGTTTTCGGGCAAACGGAGTATGGAAGATATGTCTTTTGAAGACAAACTGTTAAAGTTTAAGCAGGACAGTGACGAAAAAATTCAGGATTTGAAACGCAACACCGAGGGCAAACGCAACGGTGGGTACAAAAGGAATTATTAATAGAAAAGAGGAAATAAAAAATGTCAGGACATTCCAAATGGGCGACAATTAAGAGAAAAAAGGGTGCGTTAGACGCAAAAAGAGGCAAGCTCTTCACCAAAATAGGCAGAGAGCTTATGGTTGCAGTTAAGGAGGGCGGTCCGGATCCGGACAGCAATTCCAAGCTGCGTGATGCCATTGCCAAGGCAAAGGCAAACAATATGCCAAACGACACCATTCAGCGAAGCATCAAAAAGGCAGCCGGCGAAGACAGTAAGTCGGAGGCAAGCGGTCTTAGG
>JAZNAJ010000254.1:0-2318 GCA_045586445.1 Clostridia bacterium
GCTTGCGCACAATTGCATCCGTTTTTGTGGTTTTCTACTGCTTTTTTTATTCTATCCATCGGCCTCTTCCGTGTTCCCGTAAAATTTTCGTTCATTATATCATCAATTCTTGTTCTTTTCAATACTTGTTTCTAAATGTTCAAAATTTGTTTACCTTTCAGCAATTAAACCAAATCAGCAATGTCCATGATAAGCCTTTCGGTTTTTTCCCAGCCCAGACAAGGGTCAGTTATTGACTTCCCATATACGCACTCACCGATTTTTTGTGTGCCGTCTTCTATGTAGCTCTCAATCATAAAGCCCTTAACCAACTTTTTCACATCCGCATCATGTCTGCAACTGTGAAGGACTTCCTTGGTTATTCTTATCTGCTCTAAGTACTTCTTTCCGGAATTTGCGTGGTTAGTGTCAATAATAACTGCCGGATTTTCAAGCCCACTTTTTGCATAAGCCTCGCAAAGGTTTACCAAATCCTCATAGTGATAGTTAGGCATTGATTGCCCAAACTTGTTCACATAGCCTCTCAGGATTGCGTGCGCCAGGGGATTGCCCTCGGAATGGACCTCCCAACCTCTGTATATAAAGGTGTGCTTATGCTGAGCTGCGGTTATTGAATTCATCATAACCGACAAATCACCGCTTGTAGGGTTTTTCATACCTACAGGCAAGTCAAGACCGCTGGCGGTAAGTCTGTGTTGTTGATTTTCCACCGACCTTGCCCCAATTGCAACATACGCCAGAATATCGCTGAGGTATCTGTGGTTTTCGGGATAAAGCATCTCATCCGCACAAGAAAACCCTGTTTCACGCAGTGCACGCATATGCATCTCGCGAATTGCAACAATGCCCTTGTACATATCAGGTTTTTCGTTTGGGTCAGGCTGGTGCAACATTCCCTTGTAACCATCGCCCGTAGTCCTTGGTTTGTTTGTGTAAATTCTGGGAATTATAAAGATTTTATCCTCAACCTTGTCCTGAACGGTGCGAAGCCTTGAGATATAGTCGATAACACTGTCCTCGTTATCCGCAGAGCACGGGCCGATAACCAAAATCAGCTTGTTTGATTCACCTGTGAAGATTTTGCGTATTTCTTCAGCACGATTTTCAACAATTTTCGACAACTCTACCGAAAGCGGATATTCTTTCTTTAATTCCTGTGGTATTGGTAATTTGCGTTCAAATATCATTCTCATATAAAATCACTCTCTTTCTGTAAAACAAAGTCTGCTTAACCATATTGAGATGTTATCGATTATCCCACAAATTCAAAATTAACAGTCTGCGTTTTTACTTCGCCCGGTTCAATAAATTCAAGCATTCCCTTTTCTCTCATTACATCTCGTCCGTCAGGGGTGCAATTGCCCGGTTCAAGACCCATAACATAGTCGTACTCGCCCATCATTTTCCACTGGGTAAAGCATTTAAGTTCTTTCGTGTCAAAGCTCATTTTCATTCCTTTTTTAATATTGGGATTATAAATGCTTATCTCGGGAGTGCCGCTCAGTATGTGATAAAAACACATTTCTTCATAACCGGCATTTGGAAGTTCAGCCTTAAGGCAGGTATCTATTCCGGTCTTTGCGTGTTCATTTCTGGCAATAATCTCACTTGAGGGAATTTTTATTTCGGTATCCTCGCAAAGAAGGGGATAACCCATATTGCAATGGTACATTATCTCAAAAGGTGCTTTGGCAGAGCCGACATTTTTAACAGTGTCGGTCATTGTAAATTTATTTTCATTCAATGACACCACATATTCTCTTTCAAGCACAAGCTTGTGTGAAAAAATTCTTGCATCACGAACTGTAGCTTTAATGTGAATATTGTCATCTTCAATATAATATCCAAAGTTTTCGCAAGGGGTATTTGAAATTGTTCCGTGGAGGGGAAGCTGCTCGCCGTCATCAGTGCAGGGGCCTCCTACCGCAGTAAGTCCGCAAGTGGTACAAAATCCTGCTGTAAAGGATTTTAAAAAACCTACTCCCTCTTCGTCGTAATAGCTTGGTGCAACATAGCCGCAGGCAGAAATAAAGCTGAAATTGTCACCTTTAAGGCTTAATCTTGTGATGTCTGCACATCTGTCGAGGGAAACCCAGAATTCAATACCTTTGCCGTTTCTGACATACAGCATTCTCATTCCGTCGCCTTTGCCACCGACCAGTCGCATTTCTTCAACTCCGTAAGTCTGCATTGGATTGCCTGTGTATTTGTTCATAACAATTCTCCTTATCTTTAATAAGTTTTATCAAATTTTGCTGAATTTATCTTGGATGAAACCATTATATAAAGACTGTATAATTTAGATGCCAATGTTTTTT
>JAZNAJ010000255.1:0-2118 GCA_045586445.1 Clostridia bacterium
TTGTCACTGCCAAGATTTAATCCTTGCTTGCAAAAACGAAGAAAGGTTTCTTGTGTAATATCCTGTGCCATTTGATCATCGTACAACTTGAAATAGCAATAGCGGTATATTTTGTCGTATTGTTCTTCAATATCCATGTGCCACAAAACCTCCCTTCATAATGCTTAACGGATTATAACTGCAAAATGTGCGGCTCTGGCCCAATGATCTCCTTGGGACAAAATGCCCCAAGGCTCACTATATACAACATTTTATCAAAGGTCACGGGTTACATTCTAATCTTGATATTCTAAGCGAGAAATTTCCTCTTTAACTTATCGCAAATTTTCCCTTGTGCATGATTTTAGAAAGAGAGAGGCGCAGGAGAAACCAGCCCGCAAACTTTTGATACTTTCCGTTCGGATGTTGAAATTTTGCACGACTAAACCACTATCGCTATATTCCCACCAATTGGTCTAATTTTTGAATGCGTCATGGTCAGAAGTTGATAGAGCGTGTGGATTTTATGAAATTGGGGCGCATACATCACTATTTTCCCCGCACAAAAGCCGCGTTAAGCTACTGAGCAAAAAACATCGGCTCAAATCGCACGAAGCGGGGAAAAAAGTTCTAAATCAAGAAACGGACGGGAACAATTTGGTGCTTCCGTCCGTTCTTTTTCGGCGTTTTGACTACGATTTGAACTTTTTGAGTACATCCCTCGGCTTGTTAAGATTTTTCTACTATTGCTCTTTTGCGCAATTTTGGCCTGATTTTTGAATGCGTGGTGTCGAGATGTTGAGATTTTACTTGTGCCCTTAACTTAACGCCAATTTCTTCCAGAATTTCCTTAAAAAGTACCCACCCAACGACAATTGTAGACAAGGCGTGTCGTGTTTTTGCGTAGGCGTGATGCTGTTGCGTTGCGGCAAAAATTACGCTCATTTCTGCCGTATTTTCAATGCTTGTTGTAATTGTTTGTAGGCGTTTCACAGTTGCAGGCAAATTTGAGCGGCGTTAAGATAGGGCGACATTTATTTTTCTGAAAATGTCCGTTTTGACCCCCGAAAACCGGGGTTCCGAAAAATAAATGCGTTGAAGGGGCGGAGGTCGCTGACCCCGCCCCTCTCTTTTCGTTATGCGGCTACGCGGTAGACAAATCCCGCGAAACCCTTTACCCTCAGATTGCGCTCGTCCTGTCGGTCTGGACGGATTGGAACAGTATATCGCGCGATTTCTGCCAGTAGCTTCTCGCCGTCCGCCTTTGGCGTTCGCAAGAACTCCTTGCAGAGCATAACTGCCATTTTGAAGTTGACCTTGTAGGCGTAAACGCCGTCTTTCGGCTGACGGATAACGACCTCGCGGCAAACGCGGCTTGCGAAGTTAAATGCGGTCAAACTGGCATATATCTCCTGCTCCGCGAACGCATCCGATTTGCCATGCAAATTGACAAGGCCGAGCGTATATTTCCAATCGCGGAACGCCGTTTCTACACCCCAGCGTAGGTGGTATAGCTCCTTGATGTCCTCCAAAGTGAAAGATGCGGGCAGAGAAGTCGCCACCGTTTCAAACTCGCCGTTATCAAGCAGAAAACGGCAGATACGGAAGCGCATGGGATAGGGCGAGGGGAAGTCCCATCGTCCGCGTCGTGTCTTGGAGCCTGCCTTGCTCTTTTTCGGGACTTGCAAGTGGATATAGCCGCCTTGTCCTCGTTGGTCTGCGTGGTAGTGATGGTAAAGCCTATTGTGCAGTCCAATTCCATCATCGGCAGTTTTGCCACCTCGCGCATAGCGGATTTATTCTGCTTCACGCGGATAAGAAAGTCTACATTCGGCTTTTCAAGGCAGTGTGCTATGAGGTTGTACCCCTCGAAACCGCGGTCGCAGATGATGAGCGTCTTTTGCGTGAATGTGTTACGCTCCAACATATCCACCAGCGCGCCGATTTCGTCTTTCTTTGGCTCTGGTTGTATAACCAAATCATCGAAGGTGCGGCCAAGAATGTTGTAAAGCGGGGTCACATGAAGCTGATTTACCCCATTTGGAATGCCGTCATTCTGGACGAAGGAGGGCGCAGAGGGATTGCGCGGGAGGTTGACCGCCGTTCCGTCTGCCGCTACCAGTTTATATCCACGGAATA
>JAZNAJ010000256.1:0-5248 GCA_045586445.1 Clostridia bacterium
GAATACTTTTTTGCCAAAGAACGAATTGTTGATTTATATTCTTCAATCCTTTCTTTTTTGATACAATACTCTGTATGAAAGTCTGTATACGAATGGCAGGAAAATCCCATTTTTGTCATACTCAACTCAATCGCGGCAAGAACCATTTCTTCAGGTGAATTGTTGCCATCACAAAAATTTGTGTGAATATGAAAATCCTGCAAAATCATTTGGTCATCTTCTCCTGTTTAACCTTATGGTCAATAACATGCCTTGATGCAAGCTCGCGATGTACTTCTTCAAGGGATATTCCGTTTTGCTGCATAAGTACCATCACATGGTAGCAAAGGTCGGCTATCTCGTATATGGTTTCTGCTTTGTCTTCAGCCTTTGCGGCAATAATAACCTCAGTCGACTCCTCGCCAATTTTTTTCAAGATTTTGTCAAGACCCTTTTCAAAAAGATATGTCGTGTACGAGCCTTCTCTCTTTTCTTCTTTTCTTCCTTTCAGAAGTTCCATAAGTCCTTGGAGTGAAAATTCCGAAAGCTCGTCGCTCGCCCACACGGGGTTATCAAAGCACGAATCTGTGCCAAGATGGCACGCAGGTCCATCCTTTTCTACCATAACAACAAGTGCGTCTTTGTCGCAGTCAGCGGTAATAGACACAATGTGTTGATAGTTTCCGCTGGTTTCGCCCTTCAGCCAAAGCTCTTGTCTTGACCTGCTCCAAAAACATGTCAAACCTTTTTCTATAGAGATAGTAAGGTTTTTTTTGTTCATATACGCCAATGTCAAAACTTTTTTTGTTATACTGTCCACCACAACTGCAGGGATTAGACCATTTTCATCAAACTTGAGTTCATTTATATTTAACATTGCAATCACACCTCTTTTTTATATTCTTACGGGAATATTATTTTTTGAAAGTTCTGCCTTTAAGTCGCAAATTGCCACCTCGCCAAAATGAAATATTGATGCAGCAAGTCCTGCATCCACTTTGGGCAATTCTTTAAACAATGTAACAAAATCGTCAATTTTGCCCGCACCACCTGACGCAATAACTGGCACCGACACCGCATTACACACCGCATCAAGCATTTCAAGGTCAAACCCGCCTTTAACACCATCGGTATCTATCGAGTTAAGAACAACCTCTCCTGCACCCATATCAGTACAGCGTTTAAGCCACTCTACAGCTTCCATACCGGTATTTTCTCTGCCACCTTTTGAAAAAACCCTGAACACTCCGTCAACTCGCTTTACATCGGCAGAAATAACCACGCATTGGTCACCATAGCGTTTTGCCGCTTCATATATAAGATCTGGATTTCTTATTGCGCCTGAATTTACACTAACCTTGTCAGCTCCACATTTAAGCACCCTGTCAAAGTCTTCCAGAGTGTTAATTCCACCGCCGACCGTAAGTGGTATAAATATAGTGCGTGCCACTTCTGTCAGGATTTCGGTAAATAACTTGCGTTCTTCATAGGAAGCAGTGATATCATAAAACACCAACTCGTCTGCCCCGTTATCAGAATAGAACTTTGCCAGCTCAACAGGTGATGAAACATCAGATATTCCCTGAAAATTTACACCCTTTACCACCCTGCCATCGCGTACATCAAGACACGGAATAATTCTTTTTGTTATCATTTTGCCACCTCTATTGCTTCAGGCAAAGAAATTGCCTTTGTATAATACGCTTTTCCTATAATTGCTCCGTATATATCCATTTCACGCAGTTTTTTTACATTTTCTATATCTGACACGCCGCCCGATGCCACAATCTGCATGGACAGCTTCTGCGAAAGTTCTCTGTACAGTTCAAGGTTTGTTCCCTGCATTGCACCATCCTTGGATATATCTGTACATATAAGGGTTTTCACCCCTATCTCTTGCATTGCAGAACAAAATTCAAAGCAATCATACTGCGATTTTTCTGTCCAGCCCTTTATGGCAACATATCCGTCTTTAATATCTGCGCCTACCGCTATCTTATCCCCGTACTTGTCCACCGCAGCCTTTAAAAATTTGTTGTCTTCTACTGCTGCTGTCCCCAGAATAACCCTGTCAACCCCAGCAGCTATGTATCTGTCAACAACCTCCATATTGCGGATTCCACCACCAATTTCAGTAAACAGATTGGTTTCCTTTGCAATCTTTTTTACCACATCAATATTGGGAGTTTCACCGTTTTTAGCTCCCTCCAGGTCAACTATGTGGATATGTGTTGCACCCGATGTTTCAAAATCCCTTGCAATCTCGATTGGATTATTGCTATACACTGTCATTTTGTCATATTCGCCTCTTAAAAGTCGAACTGCCTTGCCCTCATAGAGGTCTATTGCCGGAAAAATAATCATACAACGCTTGCCTCCATTTCACAAAATGCTTTCAGGATATTAAGTCCCACTTCTCCGCTTTTTTCGGGATGAAACTGACATCCGCAAACATTTTTACAGGCTACTGCCGCCGTAAGGCAAGCACCATACTCGGTGGTTGCAATAACAGATTCATCACAGTTTGCCCCATAGTACGAATGTACAAAATATGCAAAATCGCCTTCTTTAAGATATTTAAACAATTCGTGCTTGCTCTCACCAAATCGCAGTGCATTCCATCCAATATGCGGAATTTTTAATTCTTTTGGTATAACATCGGAAATAGGGCGTATCTCACCTTTAATAAGTCCCAAGCCCTGATGTTCACCATATTCAAAGCTTTTGTCAAAAAGCATCTGCATACCAAGGCATATTCCCATTATCGGTTTGCCTTTTGCAGCCTCTTCCATCAGCACCTTGTCAAGTCCTGTCCCCCTCAGTTTTGCTGCCGCATCTTCAAAGGCTCCAACACCGGGCAGAATAATTCTGTCAGCGCTTTGCAGCTGCACCTCATCGCTTGTAACAATCACATCTGCCCCGATTGCCTTAAAAGAGCTTTGGAGTGAAAACAGATTTCCCACGCCATAGTCAAGTATCGCAACCATTAAAGTACCCCTTTCGTAGACGGAATTTCATTCTTTGCAGCCTCATCTATAGCAACCGCCATACGCATACTTCTTGCCACCGATTTGAATGTCCCCTCAATGATATGATGAGTATTTGTGCCCGAAAGCTGATTTATGTGGAGATTACACTCTGCACTCCTCACAAAACCAAGCCAAAATTCCTCTACTAATTCTGTGTCAAAATCCCCCACCTTTGCCGCAGGCAAGGTGAGTTTGTAACCAAGATAGCTTCTGCCCGAAAAATCAACAGCCGATAATATAAGGCTCTCGTCCATAGGAATTATACTGTTGCCATAGCGACAAATACCTTTTTTATCACCTAATGCCTCTTTAAAAGCAAGGCCCAATGTGATGCCTATGTCTTCAACTGTATGATGAAAGTCTACTTCTGTGTCGCCTTTGCAGTCTATGGTCAAATCAAATCTGCCGTGCTTTGCAAAAAGAGTCAGCATGTGGTCCAAAAATCCGCATCCGCTGTCTATTTTACTTGTTCCGCTTCCGTCAAGATTAAGATTCAAGCTTATCTGTGTTTCGGCAGTTTCTCTCGTTTTCAATACTTCTCTCATAGGTTTTCCTCCCTTAAAATTTCTTTTATTGCCTCAAGAAATTTATCCATTTGTTCTTTTGTGCCAATTGTAATTCTATTGTATTCCAAAATTCGTTCTTTGTCAAAATGTCTTACCAAAATATTCCTTTTACGAAGTCCAAGGTATATTTTTTCACCGCTTATTTTGGGATGTTTGGCAAAAATAAAGTTAGCTTTTGAATTTGTCAGTTCAAATCCCATTTTGGCAAGTTCCTGGCTTGTATACTCACGGTTTTTGCATATTATATCACAATTTTTTCTGGTATACTCTTCATCTGCCAGCGCGCCAATTCCTGCCGCCATAGTCATCTTGTTTATATTATAAGGATTGGTTGAATATTTGATGGTATTCATATCACGGATTAATTCTTTTGACGCAACCCCAAACCCTAATCGCGCCCCTGCCATTGACCTTGACTTTGAAAAGGTCTGTGTTACCACCAAATTATCGTATTTTTTAATAAGCGGCACGCAACTGCGGTTTCCAAAATCAATGTACGCCTCATCAACAACCACAAGTCGGTTCGGATTGGCTTTTACTATTTCCTCAATCTTTTCCGGCTCAATATATATTCCTGTGGGTGCATTTGGATTGGCAATAAACAAAGTGCCCTCTGTTTTTTTATAATCATCAAGGCATATATCCAAATTCTTATCTAAAGGTATTTCTTTATACGGCACATTATTAAGTTGTGCAAAAACCTTGTAAAACCCATAGGTTATATCAGGGAATGTCGCACCTTTTACCTCGTCGCAAAATGCCATAAACGCGAAGTTCAAAATCTCATCCGAGCCGTTTGTAACCAATACCTCGTCATAATCAACACCCAGATTTTTGGCAATCATTTCTGTAAGTTTGCGACATTCGGGGTCGGGATACAGTTGCAGGTCTTTTGCCGCCTCCGTCGAAAAATCAATTGCCGTATTTGACGGGGGAAATGGCGACTCGTTGGTGTTTAGTTTTATCAGGTTTTTTATTTGCGGTTGTTCACCAGGGGTGTATGGTTCCAAATGTTTCAGCCTTGAACTTAAAAATCTGCTCATTTTTTGTTCTCCTGTTTAATCTTCAAATCTTATGGTTGCACTCTTTGCGTGAGCTGTCAGCCCTTCTTTTTTTGCAAATCTGTCAATATCCCACGCAACTCGCTTTAATGCCTCATTGGTATAATAGGTATATTGAGTCTTTTTTACAAAATCGTCTACCGATAACGGGCTTGAAAACTTTGCCGTTCCACCTGTTGGGAGTGTATGATTTGCCCCCGAAAGATAGTCACCAAGCGCCTCAGGGCAGTTTCTTCCCATAAATATTGAGCCCGCGTGCCGGATACCGTCCAGATAATCAAAGGGGTTATCCACGCAAAGTTCAAGGTGTTCGGGTGAAATTTCGTTTGAAATTTCTATAACCTTATTCAAGTTTTCTGCAATTATTATCTTGCCGTTGTCGTCAATGGACTTTCTTGCAATATCACACCGCTCTAACGCAGGTATCTGTCTTTCAAGCTCTGCAGATACAGCATTTGCAAGGTCGATGCTGTCGGTAACCAGAACCGCACTGGCAAGGACATCGTGTTCTGCCTGAGAAAGCAGGTCAGCCGCAACAAATTTAGGATTGCAGGTATTGTCTGCAACAACAAGTATTTCACTTGGTCCTGCAATCATATCTATTGACACAATA
>JAZNAJ010000257.1:0-4273 GCA_045586445.1 Clostridia bacterium
TTCCGATAAGGGGTTTTATCCAACTGATTATATTACTATTGAATTAAAAAATAGATGAATAAAAATTCATCTATTTTTTTGTGCAAATTGCCTATTGACAAAATCCTCTTAATAAGTTATAATTTGGCGCGCCGCCAATGAGCATCAGGGCGCGTTTTTCCAGTATAACACACACCGCCAATTTTGTCAATAGGCAAATTGCACAAAATTTACACAAACGAAAATCCCGAAAAAACCTTTGTGCAAAATGACGAAAATGCATTTTGCCTATTGCAATTTAGCTATAATCTGCTATAATAATAATCACAGAGGACGAGTTAATCACTCGACTTCGGCCCCTTGTTTTTAAGGCACTTACATCCGTGGAAAGATGTATCTGCTTTAACATAGATGGCTACCAACCATCACTGTTCTTTGACAAATAAATACTTGTGAGGTGAAGGAGATAAACACCAACGAAAAAACCCACGAGCCAAGCAATTGGTAGAGAGAAGGATGATAAACTCTCGATAAATTAAACCCACGGGTCAGCGAAAGCTGAGAGAGAGAAGGAAAGAAACTCTCAAAAATAAAACCTACGAGCTGATGAAAATCAGGAGAGAGAAGGAAAAGCCTCTCGATAATCAAACCCACGGGTCAGCGCAAGCTGAGAGAGAGAAGGAAAGAAACTCTCAAAAATAAAACCTACGAGCCAGTATTCCAAAACTGGGAGAGGGAAGGAAGACAGACCCTCGATAATAAAACCCGCGATGCAAGTATTTATTTTGGTCATGGTTAAAAAAACTGTTGACAAAACACAATCTATCCTTTATAATAAGTACTGTCAGGAGGGGTTAAACCCCACACAACTTCACAAGGAGGACACTTCGATGTTCAAGCGCAAATCCACTCTTTACTCTGTGACTTTCAGATTTATTGACAGCACAGAAACCATTACCGACACCGCAACTTCCGCTGGTTTAGCAAGCCTCATGGCTGATCCCACTGTGGAGATTGTCTCCACCACCAAATTTTAATTAAAAAGGAGACTTCCAAAATGACTACTGCTGAATACAGAATTGCTTACCCCTATCTGGTTGACTACCTCGATGAATGGGGCAACATCCAGACTGAACGCTGGTCTGTACGGACTCTTGCGGAAGAGCTGGTCAAAGGAGAAGTTAAAATTCTCCGTGTAGACCACACCGACACCCTCACTTTAGAGGACGACTAAAAAAAATAAAAAAAAGTCTTGACAGATAGCACAACCTGTGCTATAATAAAGATACAAAAGGGGAAGAGAGATCGACCCCAACCGCGTAGGGGAAACGCGAGCGCGCCATCCTCGCAAAGTAGGCCAAGGCTGTCGCCATTGTCCGCGGCATATAAATAGAAGCCAATATTCGCCTGAAGCGACAGGGCGATACCCCAGCCGAGTGACTGGCGTCGATACAGCCAGTGTGCGTCTGTGGCACAGAATCCACGCAGCGGCAGGTTTGACCGATAGTCAAGCCCTCTGACAGACAAGTCACAAAAATCCCTTCTCAGTGGAGAGAAGACCAACAGGTGAAGGCGAAGCCCAAAAGGGTGAGTAACTGGCAGACCTGCTTCGTGGTGAAACTGAGAAAATGAGTAACAAATTTGTTACTCATTTTTTTTATATTGTCTATTGACAAAACTCCCATAATGTGGTATAATCGCCGGCGCGCTTACGGTCCAGGCGCGCCGAATTTCCAGTATAACACACGACCAGCAATTTGTCAAGCAAAATTTTCAATAAAATTATACAAAATCACATTCCCATTTTTGTGCAATACTCCATCTTGCAATTCTCGCTAATTGTGCTATACTATAATCAAGGCGGGGCTCCAATAGCAGAGAGTTCCTAAGCCGGTCAGATAGCCACAACAGGTGGTGTGGGAGCCGGACCCACAAGCAGGACAAAAAAATTCACCCCTGCTAATAAAAAAAGTCTTGACAAGCTAAACAAAGTATGCTATAATAAAGACACAAAGCAAGAGAGTTCTAAAGGGTGTCTCTCCAAAAGCCCTATTCCAGAGGCAGTTCGCGGAAACCACACTGCCACAGCTCCAAGGAGCAATCAAAAGTGGGTTCGTCTTGTAGGGGTTGCCCAGCATCATCAAGTGGGAACGTAATGAGAGAGTTATCTTCCCCTACAAGGCAGAAAAAAAATTAAAAAAAACTATTGACAAACAATAAAACCTATGCTATAATAAAGACACAAAAGAGATAAGGAGATAAAAAAATGAAAGTTAAAGTTAATGCCCATAGACCCAAGGAAATCTGCTTTGATATGGACGGCACAATCGCTGACCTCTACGCAGTAGAAAATTGGCTTCCCAAGCTGAGAGCCGAAGATGCAAGCCCCTACCTTGAAGCTGCCCCCATGTGGGATATGGCAGAGCTTGCCGAAGTGCTGAGAGAGCTTCAGAAGCTCGGAGTTGTAATCACTGTTATAACTTGGCTCAGCAAGGACAGCTCCGAAGAATACAAGAAAGCTGTTCGACAGGCAAAACGTGAATGGCTCGAAGCTCAGGACTTCCCCTTTGACCACTTCCACGGCGTTCAGTATGGAGCAACCAAGGCCGACAGCGTCCGCAAGTTTACCGACAATGCTTGGCTGGTTGACGATAACGCAAAAGTCAGAAATGGTTGGCACTTGGGCGAAGCGATTGACCCCACCGCCTGCGACCTCATCGAAGTTTTGAAAAATCTGCTGTAAAAAGCAGATTTTTCAAAAAAAACTCTTGACAAACTCCAATAGATACGCTATAATAAAGACACAAAAGAAAGAGGTGAGTCCAATGCAGTAGTTAAAAAGAGATTAAAAAAACTTGAAATATCCCACCGATGAACGTCTCGGTGGCTCAAATTCCCGATCTAAGCTACTAAGAAAGAAAGGAGTTTTAAGCGTGATGCCTATGATTTAGTTTATGGGGAGGCTTCCCCTACAATTCAGCCTACTGGTCAGCAAGTCCATACTGGTGGATACTACTGATTGGGATATAATTAACGAATTGATGACCTGCGGGCAGTCCCGCAGGTTTTTTATTTTTGGCGTGCCGCCGACGCCCGCACCGGCACGTTTTTCCATTGTACCACGCCACCAGCAATTTTGTCAATAGTTTTTTTCAATAAATTTCATAGCTCTATTCCCCCGAAATCTTGTGTATTTTGCCTATTGCAATTTACGAATAATCTGCTATAATAAATAGTGTCAAGAGCTCCAATAGTAAAGAGGTTCCTAAATCAGTTAAAAAAAAATAAAAAAAAACTCTTGACAAATAAAACAAAGCGTGTTATAATTAAATCACAAAAGAGATAAAAAAGGAGAATAAAAAAAATGATTAACATTTCTAATGAACAGAGTGCCCAGAAGATGGTTGAAGCTATTTCTGCAATCTACAATCAGTTTGGTGATAAGCCTTTCACTCGTGCCCAGTATGAGAGTTTCAGAGATACTTGCCCTACTCAGAGCAGATACACCCGCAGAGGAAGAAGGATTTGTACTTCTATTCAGCCTACTCTCCAGACGCTTGTTGATGCAAAAATTGTTATCGTAGTTGATGAAGAAAGATTTCAAAAGGCTTATCTTTCTGACTCTTGGGGAGATAAGGAATGGATTGATGCCGCTGAACTGCGTGAAGCAAGAAAAATTATCAATGGGCTGTCTGATACTCTTGGCTCTCTGCTGAATGAACAGCTTGACAATAACATTGAAACTATTGATTGTCAGCGTTATTATTACAAGCTGAGGTTTAATAACTTGGGCGATTATGTCAGAAGCGAAATGCCTTGGATTACTAAGCTGCTGATTGGTGGAGCTTTTTAAAAAAAGCTCCATTAAATTAAAAAATCCTTGACAAAATTTAAAAAATATGATATAATAAAAGCATAAAGAATAAAGGAGATAAAAAATGAGTAATGAAAGTATTGTCGCTTGGTTATTGTTAACCATTGGAGCTATTATTGTCGGCTATTTAGTATTTAAAGCTGTAGAAAAAGAAAAGGCTGAAATAAGAAGTGAAGCTGAAGCCTTTTGGTTTAATCATGATAACAAAAAAAACTATTGACATCTAAAAAGAAATGTGCTATAATAAAAGCACAACATGAGGGTGTAGCTCAGTTGGCAGAGCACTTGACTTTTAATCAAGGTGTCAGGGGTTCAAATCCCCTCACCCTCACCAATTACTTCTCTCTTTTTCCTTCCTCTTTTGTGGGTAGGGCACACATAAAAAAGTGTGCCCTATTCGCAAAAAAAGTCTTGACAGTG
>JAZNAJ010000258.1:0-2422 GCA_045586445.1 Clostridia bacterium
ATTCCTCTGCAGTTATATTTGTAGGTTACGCAGGACAATTTGGTTGGAAGTTTGGCATTGCGTCAACTTGGATTGGTATAGGAAACGCCGTTCTTGGTTCTCTTATTCCGTGGGTTGTTTTGGGAAGAAGAACAAGACTTATGAGTCAGCATCTTGAAAGTGCGACTATGCCTGAGTTTTTTGGTAAAAGATATCAAAGCTCTGCGTTAAAAATTGCGGCATCTGTTATAGTTTTTATTTTCTTGATTCCATATACAGCATCGCTATATAATGGACTTTCTCGGTTATTTGAAATGGCTTTTCCTCAAATCAATTATGCAACATGCGTTATTGTAATGGCAATTTTGACAGGAGTATATGTTATTACAGGTGGATATATGGCAACTGCAGTAAATGATTTTATCCAAGGTACAATAATGCTTATAGGTATTGTACTTGTTATTGCTGCTGTGCTTTCCCAAAATGGCGGATTTACCGAAGCACTTGCAAAATTGGCAGAAGTTGAAGTTGCAGGTTCCAACCCGGGCGCTTTTAATTCATTCTTTGGACCAGACCCAATGGGCCTTATGTTTGTGGTGATTTTGACTTCACTTGGTACTTGGGGACTTCCTCAAATGGTTCAAAAGTTTTACGCAATTAAAAGTGAAAAGGATATAAACAAAGGAACTATAATATCAACGGTTTTTGCATTAATTGTTGCCGGTGGTTGTTATTTCCTCGGTGGCTTTGGCAGACTTATGGATATTGATGTTGCAGGACTTGGGTATGATGCAATTATTCCATCTATGCTGGACGGACTTCCCGATGCCCTTATTGGGGTTGTAATTGTACTTGTGCTTTCGGCGTCCATGTCTACCCTGTCGTCTTTGGTGCTTGCGTCAAGTTCAACACTTACCCTTGACCTTATTAAAGGACATGTTGTAAAGGAACTATCCGAAAAGAAACAAGTTTTTATTATGCGAGTTTTTATTGTAATATTTATTGCGGTTTCTGCATTTATAGCCATCAATAAAGATAAACTGGGTTACATAGCTGATATGATGGGCATATCCTGGGGAGCACTCGCGGGTGCATTCCTTGCCCCCTTTATTTACGGGTTGTATACTAAAAAGGTAACAAAGGCATCAGTTTGGGCAAGCTTTATATTTGGTGCGGGGATTATGATTGCAAATATGTTATTCCGCTTTGCATTCCCAACTATACTACAATCACCAATTAATTGTGGTGTTATTGCAATGCTTGCAGGGCTCTTATTGGTACCGGTTGTAAGTATATTTACAAAAAAGCCTGTTCAAAGCGATGTTGAGGATATGTTTGCTTGCTACAATGACGAGGTTGTGGTTTCAGCAAAAGAATCTTTAGGAAACAAATAAGAACGATTTTTGAGAATTGATTTTAAGGAGAAGAGTTATGCCGATTACTGAAATACTACAGAAAAATGCGGATTTTTATCCCAATGATACAAGTTTGGTGGAAATAAATCCACAGCTTGAAAATCAATCAAGACTCACATGGAGAGAGTATTCACTTATTGAAACAAATCCAAATGAGGCTTATCGCAACGAAATTACCTGGAGCGAATTCAATAAACGCGCTAATCGTTTTGCAAATTTTCTTTTAACACGAGGTATTAAGAAGGGTGATAAGGTTGCTATTTTGCTTATGAACTGCATAGAATGGTTGCCGGTATACTTTGGAATACTTAAAGCCGGAGCCATGGCAGTTCCCCTTAACTATCGGTATGCGGCAGACGAAATAAAATATTGTCTTGAGCTTGCAGATGCTGATGCTATTATATTCGGTCCGGAATTTACCGGCAGAGTCGAGCATATTTGCAATCAGGTAAAAACTGTGAAAATTTGGCTATATCATGGCGAGGATTGTCCAACCTTTGCGGAGAGTTACGACAATCTGGTTACATATTGTTCAAGCAAAAGTCCAAATATGAAGCTGACTGATGACGATGACGCAGCAATTTATTTTTCATCGGGAACAACAGGCTTCCCAAAAGCGATTATCCACAAACACAGAAGTCTTGTGCACGCCGCTATGACCGAGCAAAACCACCATTCACAAACAAAAGATGATGTGTTCCTCTGCATTCCTCCGCTTTATCACACGGGGGCAAAAATGCACTGGTTTGGCAGTTTTTTGGTTGGTGGTAAGGCTGTTATATTAAAGGGTATCAAGCCTGAATGGATTCTTAAAGCTGTTTCTGAAGAGAAATGTTCTATAGTTTGGCTATTAGTTCCGTGGGCTCAGGATATTCTTGATGCCATTGACAGAGGCGAAATCAATCTTGACAACTACAATCTTGACCAATGGCGGCTTATGCACATCGGTGCACAGCCCGTACCCCCAAGCCTTATCAAGCGTTGGAAGAGCGTGTTCCCTAACCATAGTTATGACACAAACTATGGCT
>JAZNAJ010000259.1:0-3136 GCA_045586445.1 Clostridia bacterium
GGCAGAGCGTGAGACATTTGGGTATTCTCTTGCGTGGATGCACCACAAGGGGCGAAACCGCCACCACTTTGAATATTGGACAGACTATAACCCACAAACAAAGGTGGTAACGCCTGTCAGGATGCCCTTGGTTTTTGTAAAAGAAATGTTTTGCGATCGGGTTGCCGCAAGCAAGATTTATCAGGGCAAGAACTATACTACTGCACAACCCTTGGAATACTTTTTGCGCGGCAAAGGGCGACGCAGCATCCACCCCGAAACCTCGGACCTTCTTGAAGAATGGCTGACTATGCTTGCAAATCAGGGGGAAGAAAAGACCTTCAGGCATATAAAAAAAATAAAAGATATTTAAAAACTTCTTGCATAACTTATTTTTTTATGGTATACTGTTCCTTGCGATTTACACCGACTGCTTAATGCTTGCCGAGGGTGTAAATCTGAAAATTGAATGTCTGCCCCTTTAGTTAAATGGATATAACAAACCCCTCCTAAGGGTTAGTTGTGAGTTCGATTCTCGCAGGGGGTGCCAACAAAAAATACCGACGCTTTTGCCTCGGTATTTTTTTGTATCAACAACTTTTCGACAATATCTGCTTGACCATATGCAAGGTTTTGGGGTATAGTATATAAAAAGGGTTATGTCCGCTGAATCGGGCCGCAGGCAAGCCTTTTGCCAAAGACCCGTGCTGTTGACGAATAGTTGTCGGGGGATTGGTGGATAACCACCGACTTGCCCACCACATCATCGGGATAGAATCTGTTGGTGAAGAACATGGTTTTTGCTGTTCCGCCATTGGAAAAAAGAACAGGAAAATCCCCTGCGTGGTTGCCGTGGGGCTCGCCATCGGGGTTCCAATGCCCACCCGCTGCCTCAAATGGCGAATCGCCTGAGGTTGCTCCGCAGGTGTCAAATTCGTGGATATGAAACGAAAACGGGCCTATCTGCGGCGTGGTTGATGTTCCCTCTGCAAAGTCAGGCAAGCCAAACACCTCGGCCTCTACCCAGGTGCCATCGGGGTCTTTGAAAAACTTTACCGTACCCCGAACATCAGGGGCAAGGCTGCTGCCGCTGAGATTTGCGATTGCATCATACGCTTTAAGCATTTTATGTATCCCTCCAAATTTTTTATTATATACCTTTATATACTATGCAAAAAATTTTTTGTGGTGATTTTTCTTAAGAAAGGTGGATTATTTATGACAAAAACCATCAAAGCAATTTGTGTTATTTTGGGGCTTATCTGTTCCATAAACGCCCTATTGCCCCAGAAAAACGGTGGCAAAACTCTGGCAAAAGACCACGACCTGAAGGGCGTGTGGGCGGCGACTTTATATTCTATGGACTATCCCTCTGCTCCCACAACCGACGCAGATATCCTTAAAGCCGATGCAGACCGACTTGTGCAGCAAACCAAAAAACACGGATACAACACCTTGTTTTTGCAGCTTCGCCCAACGGGCGATGCCTTCTATAAATCGAAAATCTTCCCCTGGTCAAAATACCTGACCGGCAAGCAGGGAACTGCGCCTTCGGATAATTTTGATCCACTTGAATACATAATCAAAATCGCCCACAACAACGGGATTTCAGTACACGGATGGATAAACCCTTACAGGCTTACGGCGTCAGAGAGCGACAACGAGATGGTTTTGAGCGAGGGTATCGGCAAAAAATATCCGCATTTGGTGGTCAAACATACAGACGGCAAGCTGTACCTGAACCCCGGAGAGCCAGAATCGGTCGAGCTTGTTTGTCAGGGAATCAGGGAAATTGTCAAAAACTATGATATAGACGGCATACATATTGACGATTATTTTTATCCGTCAAGTGCCTTTCCTGACGGCGAAACCTTTACAAAATACGGCGGCGACTACAACGATATCGAGGATTGGCGGCGTGCCAATACCTTTGACCTTGTAAAAGCTATTCGCAACGAAATAAAAGCCATCAAAAATCAGTGCATATTTTCGGTAAGTCCTTGCGGAATCTGGGCAAACAAGGCGTCAAATCCAAGCGGCAGCGACACCTCGGGCAAACAGGCATACTATGACTACTACGCCGACACCCGCCTTTGGGTGAGGGAAGAACTTGTTGATATAATAATCCCGCAGATTTATTGGAACATAGGCTATCCAATAGCAGACTTTGAAACCCTTATAAAGTGGTGGGACAAGGTTGTTGACGGAACAGATGTTGCACTTTGCATAGGTCAGGCGGCATACAGAGTAAGTGATGCAAATCCTCAGGATACCGTATGGTACGGTGAAAACGGCATTACGGAATTAAATCGGCAAAGGGATATTCTTGGACAATTTGAAAACTGTACAGGGTATGTGCATTATCGACTTGGAAGTGTTATCCAAAACACCGAACTGAGCAATTTTGTAACTGATATAAACACCAACAACCAAAAGCTTTTCAGCGACACAAAAGACTATCCATGGGCAGAGAAAGCCATTGAGAACCTTTATGCAAAAGGCATTGTCAAGGGAATGGGCGACGGAACATTTGGTTGTGCCCGACGGATAAGTCGTGCAGATTTTACGGTTATGCTGGTCAGACTGACCGAGCAGGATGTTCCCTTTGCCGAGAATTTCAGCGATGTAACCGAGGATAAATACTATTACAAAGAGGTGGGGATTGCCAAGGTTCTTGGCTTTGCCACAGGCCGCGAGGGAAATATTTTTGACCCCCTTGCAAACATCACCCGAGAGGATATGGCGACTCTGGCGTGGCGGGTTATGAGCCGCGAGGGAAAGTTGGCAGAAGAAAGCAATCTTGACCTTGCCCAAAAGTTCCCCGACGCTGCAGAAATCTCGGAATACGCACGGGTCGCGGTGGCGGTTATGGTGGAAAAGGGGCTTTTAAGCGGTTATGAAACGGGCGATTTTAAGCCCAAGGGCCTTGCCACCCGTGCCGAGTGTGCGGTGCTTTTGGATAGGCTTACAGAAGATTAGTCTTAACTAACCAACAGAGAGAATTATGCAGGGGATGCTTTCCCCTGCTACCCCTCATCAAAACGATTTTAATGTCAGGCTCTTGTACATACTCAAATAAAAAATATTAATCAAACACTCGGATACACAAACTCTTTGTGTGCCTCGTTAAAAAGCTGTGCCGGCAACGGAAGCTGAT
>JAZNAJ010000260.1:0-3320 GCA_045586445.1 Clostridia bacterium
GAAGCTTAACTGGTATAAAGAATTTTCAGACAGAGAACAGATTATTATTAAATATTACTCCATGCTTAACGTATTCTCCCGTGGTATTTATACAGCAATGGCACGCCTTGTCGATACCTCTGAAGAATTTCCCGCACGTCCCGACGGAGGTGCATGGATTGCAATAGGCAGAATGTACAAATTACAGGAATTTTACACCCTCATCTTTGTGCACTTTACATCTTGACAAAATTACTGGCGGCATGGTATAATGGAAATTCGGCCCAGCACGCACGTCGCCGGGCCGCCAATTATAGCACATTTTCTGCATTTTGTCAAGAGTTTTTTTAATTTTTGTGCAAAAAAGAGAAAAAATCCCCAGTTTCCTGGGGATTTTTGTGCATTTTGCTTAAGATTTCGGCTTCCGCTTCTGCACAAGCGTAAATTCGTAGGAATTTTCACCGATTTTGTAAGCAATTTGTCGTTCTTTGTTGGTGATTTCCACATTTTCGCAAGCATTTTCGCTGTTTTCAGCCAAAAACTTGGCGATTTCTGCGATAATTGCGGCTTTTGTGGGGTTTTCCTTGCGGCTTCGCTTGCCGCCCTCGTTGTCCAGTTTGTAAACTGTGGGGGTCTTGCGAGTGCCGGGCTTGCGTGCCTGTTTACTGGCTTTTTCCTGTTCAGCGGTCAACTCAAACAGTTTTTCACCCTTGTCAATCGCTTCGTCACTCTTGATGACATCGGCAATCTCTTCCTCGGTCATGCCTAGTTTTCGCATGGCTTCCAACTGGGACTTTGTAGGCTTTGCCATTTGAGGGTCAACTCCTTTCCTTTACTGTAATCATTGTATCACATGGGAGGGAGTTTGTCAACCCCCAATTTGGGGGGTGGGGGAATTTCTTCCCCCACTCGGCATGGCTCAAGCCAGAGAGAAATAAGACTTGCGCTTATCCTCGGTCTTGATGACCACACCATCGTCCTTGAGCTGTCGCACCAGAGCGGAAATCTTCTGGTTGGACAGGTCGGCGCAGGCAGGGACATTCTTCTGAATCTCGGTGATGGTGTAGAAGTGGTTACGCTCCATGCCATCCACGATAGCCTGCTTAATGGCTTCATTTGCCACCTGCTGGGCAGTAGGCTTCTTCTCAGAAGAGTTCTTCTTAGCCAGCAACTCCAACTCATGGTTGATGAAGTCAACCAGACCGGGGTCAGCCTGAACCTGGGACAGCTTCAGCAGGGACTCGAAACGCTCACGCTTGGTAATCTTCTTCATAGTATCAATTCCTTTCTTTAGCGGTAGGTCGCTACCCTTTTTGTATTTTTATTGTACCACAGGGTTCGGGATTTGTCAAGAGTTTTTTTAGATTTTTTTGAGAAATCTTTTTCGCTCTTGGCGTTCAGCCTTGCCCTTGGAACATCTTAAGTATAGCACATGGGTAGCTGTTTGTCAAGCCAAATTTCAGGATTAAAAAAGGTTTATTTTTGTGCAAAATAACTATTGACAAAAATGCTGGCCCTGTGGTATAATGGAATTTCGGCCCGCGCCATTCGTGCGCGGGCGGCGCAAAAGTCAATAGGCAATTTGCACAAAAAGCAAAAGACCCTTTACAGGGTCTTGCTTTCGGAAACGAAGTATTTTCCGTTGTATTTCTCCACAATGTCCTTAACAAGCAGGCTCTGACGCTGATTTTCTGCGTAGAAGTTGAAAATTACATGAGAGCCAATGTCAATGTAACTGTGAGGGATACCAACACTTTTGTGAATAGTGTCTAAATATTCCTTGTCAAAAGTGGCTTCAATCTTCCACAGCTTGTCCTTGCGTGCCTTTTCCTCTGCCCACTTGACACAGAACACACCAACGAGGTTACAAGCACCAACAACCACAACTTTCAGCCACAGGGGCAAGTCGCAAACGGTGTAAACCACAACCACGGTGTAAAGACCGTAGGCGATGGCATTGACTACTGAAGCCATGCCCTTTCCGCATTTGATAGTGGCGATAGACTTTACAGTCTGAATGATGACATTGACAATGTTCAGAACGATAAACACAATAAGCAGTTCGTAATCCATAGTATCAATCCCTTTCTTATTTTCTATAATTATTATAACAAATTTTTAATTATTTGTCAATAGGGAATTTCATTTGTTTAGAAATTCATTCCATTTGCTGTTGGTCATCTTGACTTCTTCCTCAGCTTCAAGAACACGCTGAAGCATCCGATGTACTCCTGCTTCAATGGTGGGAAAATCATCAATCCAGAAGTTCTTGGTGTCAAGCCAGCGAGTGCGGAAGATAGGCCAGTTGGGACGAACAACTTCATGGATGTAAACATCTGCCATCTGACCATGGAAAAAAGCATCCATCACAGTGACCACTTCAAAGGTACGACCCTCATACTTGATAATGTCAGTTCTTTTCATTTTCAACAGCTCCTTCGTTCTTTGTATCTACATTATACCACACTATTGGATAATGTCAAGCATTTTGGGAAAAATAATTGTTTAAAAAATTTTTGATTTTTCTCTTGACAAATTGCGTGGATTGGGGTATAATTGAAATTCCGGCCGCAGCGTGCGTGGGCGGCCGGCCAATTATAGCACATTCATTTGGAAATGTCAAGAAAAACTTTTTCGTCAAATTGCACAAAAAAATCCGCCCCTGAACTGGGGCGGAAAAGTCGTTCTCCTTAGTTGTCCTTTTAGGCGCTACGGCTTGAACGATAGAAAGCCTTTTCCTTTTGTCCGCCCCTCAACTGCGGGGGGGCGGACAGCACAACCTTGTATTTCGTGCCGTTGTAGTGGAAAATGAGTTCTCGTTCAGGATTGACGACTTCAACAGAGTTTTCGTCAAGCAAACCGCAATAGGTTTTTAATCCGCTGACGATTGCTTTAATCAAATACTGCTTGTCAGCATTTGCTTTCTTGCTCCGCTTGCCTGCGGTGTTGTCCAACTTGTAGACAGTCGGTGCTCGGTCAGCTTTTCGTGCCTGCTTGCTTGCCTTTTCCTGTTCGGCGGTCAACTCGAACAGCTTTTCGCCCTTGTCAATGCGCTTGTCATCAGCAAGAACCTGCTCAATTTCCGCATCGGATAATCCCAACTTGCGGAGAGCCTCAATCTGTTTGCTCATTGTACCACCTGTCCTTTCTGTTTATTGTATCGTACTTTATGAGGGGGTTGTCAAGGGGGAATTTTACTTCCCCCTTCACTTTTTTCTCACGCAAGCTTAAAGTAAGACTTGCGCTTGTTCTCGACCTTTTCCACAAAGCCCTCGTCCTTAAGCTGACGAATCAGCGCAGACAGCTTCTGATTGGACAGGTCAGCCAGTTCGGCGCAGGAC
>JAZNAJ010000261.1:0-3765 GCA_045586445.1 Clostridia bacterium
TTGCCAACAAGAAAAACGGCAAGTCATACTTCCATTTTTATGATGGAATTATGTCCAGTGCAATCTCTTTTCAGAAGTTCCCATCAGAACCAAAGAGCGTAAGGCTTATGAACAACAATCAGAAACTGGAATTCAAAATTGAAAGACTTCCCGAGTATTTTTGTGAGACAACAGGTAAGGCAGAGGATATATTCCTTCATATTTACGACATACCTGCTGATGATTTCCCTGCAGAGCCAATCGTTCTTGAAATAGAGTGGTAAATTACGCAAAAGCAAAGGGTGTGAAGGCGCTTGTAAGCCATGTGCTTCGCTACACACCCTTTGCTTTTGAAAATCAAGCAAATGATAAATGAGGATTTAATAGGCAGAGTAGTGTTTATCCATCACTGCGAAGGTGTGGGACACACGATATGGATATTATTCAGTGACTTATGGGGAGCAAGTGCAAGAATGTTGAAGTTCTTTTGGCACATATCCTTTGTAAATTCGGGTGCGTTTTTGTTTGCTTCCATATTAAACGGGTTCATCAAGGGGTATGCCGTACCTCTTTTTGAGAACATAATGTCCCAATACCAGCAAGCGTGCTTGTCAACATAAGCTGGAACGGACAAAAATTCGATTTTTTTGGAAAAATGCTTTTGCTTCCTCGGGTGTATCAAAATTAGAGGATATCAGCAGGTATACGCACACAATCGAGAATATTGAGGTTTTGCGGACAAAGTTGTTTGATGATTTTGGTGCCGACAAGATTAATGGGCGTGAATATACTACCCTTGTAAAAGGTTATGAAGAAAAATAAGAGCATTATAAGAAACTGCTTGAAATAATCAAAATTGAAAAAGAAAAGTATCTTGATGAAAAGATTCTGGTTCCGCGCGATAAGTGGATTATTATTGAGAACGCACATGAAACGATTGTCAGTGATGAGTTATTTAATTCCGCAAAATCACACCAAAGAGATTCAAGAAAAGGTGTTAAGCTTGGGCAGAATTTGTTTAGAGGCAAGGTTGTTTGCGGATGTTGCGGAAGAAGCTTTTATACATGGACAAAGAATCATGTTCTTTTATGTCAGACTCCTTCTTTGACTTCGAATTCATCAGGTTGTTATGAGGGTAAAATACCGGAAAAGGACTTGATGGATATAATAACTGCAGCAATAAAATGGAATTTCGAAAATATTTTTGATTTCTTGAAAAGTGCATAAAGACTTGGATTTGGACGAAATTTACTCGTATCAAGTCCCCAAATTTAAAAATTTTGACAAAATTTTTAAAAAAACTATTGACAATATAAAAAATAGGTTTATAATGTAATTTATAATTCCTGTGAAGCCTTTAGGATTATTCAAGACTGAAGGTGGAGGGGACTCCGGAGAATCTCGGTTACGAGTGCCGAAGGTGCAAAACCCAAAGCTTTGGGTTGAATCTCTCAGGCAAAAGGATGGAGCTTTAGAAAAATATAGAATTTTGTATCTTTGTATACAGAATAATTTTATTCTTTTGCTTTGGATTCGGAGTTAAACATTTTGTTTAGCTCCATTTTTATTTATTATTATTTTTTTACAAGGAGATGTTTGATATGTGGAACACCATTATCGAAAAAATCACAATTGCAAACGATCGGGTTAATTCAATTGTTTGGGGATGGCCAATGATTATTTTAATTCTGGGCACAGGCCTTTTGGTAACCATCCGTTTGCGCGCAATGCAGATCAGCAAATTCAAGGAATCTATCACAACAACAATAGTACCTGCGGTAAAGGATCTTGGCAAGAAGAAAAAAGATGATGCGGCAAATTCTATTTCGCAGTTCGAAGCTTTTTCGGCAGCGATTTCCGGTACTGTCGGCACAGGTAATATTATAGGTGTAACCTCTGCTATTCTGACAGGTGGTCCCGGTGCTGTTGTATGGATGTGGATATCCGCCTTCTTTGGGATGCTTACCAACTACGCTGAAAATGTTCTTGGTCTTTACTACAGAAAGAAAGACGCAGACGGTAATTTCTCAGGCGGTGCATTTTATTACATAGCATACGGTTTAAAGCAAAAATGGCTTGGCTATATTGCCGCGTTCTTCTGCCTCTTTGCAGCAGTAGGTATGAGCGGTGTACAGACCAACAAGATTACAGGCACACTTACTTCTGTTATGAGTCTTGACTCACTTGCAGCAAAAATCATAATTGGTATTATTGTAGCAGTAATTACCGGTGTTGTTGTTATAGGTGGTATCAAGAGAATTGGCAGAGTTGCATCAATGCTTGTTCCCTTTATGTCATTGGCATTTGTCGTTATGTCACTTATAATCATTGTAATAAATGCTACAGCAATCCCCGAAACCTTCAGACTTATATTTACAAGTATGTTCTCTGCAAAGGCTGTTGCAGGCGGTGTTGGTGGTTTTGCTTTCTCTGAAATAATCAAAAAGGGTCTTGCAAGAGGTGTTTTCTCCAACGAAGCAGGACTTGGTTCATCGGTTATAGCTCACTCGGCAACCGAAACCCGCGAACCTGTAAGACAGGGACTTTGGGGTATATTTGAGGTTTTCTTTGATACATTTGTTATCTGTACATTGACAGCCCTTGTTATTCTTACAACAAATATTCACAGCGGTGCCTTCCAGAGCGGTACTTTTTATGCAGGAAACGACTCTGCAACAGCACTCGCGGCATTCTCACAAGACCTGGGAGCAGCAGGTGCAATTATATTCTCGATATTCTTGCCCTTGTTTGCATTTACTACAATTCTTGCGTGGTCATACTACGGCGAGAAGGCAACAGAGTTCTTCTTCCAGTGGCTGCCTAAAAAGGGACAGAATGCGGCTGTTGTTGTATTTAAGGTATTTTATGTTGTACTTATTGTCCTTGCTGCAGTTATTGAGGGCGAGCTTCTTTGGGCGCTTGACGATACATTTAATGGCCTTATGGCTCTTCCCAACCTTATTGCAGTTGTATTGCTCAGCGGTCAGGTTGTAAAGATTACAAAGAACTATTATGACAGAAAGAAGGGCATTGATGTTAAACCTATGCTTTCTGCATATCCTGAACAGAACGAGGAGTTTATTGAATACATTTCAAAAGAACAATAATGTTATATTATCGTAAATAACAAAAGGCTTCAGGCATTTCAAAAGTAGTTTTGCTTTTGGAATGCCTGTTTTTTTGCATAAAAACGGATAATTTTTTTTGTTTTTAACAAACTTTTCTTTTTTTTTCTGTGTTTATATTGACAATTTGTTGGAATTGTTGTAATATATGAGTATAAACAAAGAAATTTACCTTCGGCAAAAGGAGGAAACGAAATGGCAGATTTTTTTACCGGTGATATACAGGTTTCACCCCGTATAGCAAAATTAAGGGAGGCACTTTTTCAAAATGTGCCCGAGATTGAGGCAGACCGTGCCGTTATTTTGACTGAAAGCTACAAGCAGACCGAGGGTTTGCCTATAGCACAAAGACGCTCAAAAGCGTTTAGAGCAATTATGGAAAAACTTCCTATCACAATCAGGGACAACGAGCTGGTTGTGGGAAGCGCTACCCAAAAGTCGCGCAGTTGCCAGATATTCCCTGAGTTTTCTTATGAATGGATGGAGGCAGAGCTTGATACTGTTGACAAAAGGTCGGCAGACCCATTCCTTATTTCAGAGGATACCAAGGCAAAGCTTAAGGAGGCATATAAGTATTGGAAGGGTAAGACAACAAGTGATCTTGCTACATCTTATATGCGCCCCGAAACTTTGGACGCAATCAACCATAACATATTTACCG
>JAZNAJ010000262.1:0-4307 GCA_045586445.1 Clostridia bacterium
TGCGTAGTCACGAAGTGTGTATACCCATGAACCAACAGTTGTGATTTCTTTTGCACAAATGTCAAAGTGTGGGTTTATTGTAGCGTCACCGCCGTTGATAAAGAATCCTAATTCACAAAGTCCGCCGCCGCTTCTTATAAACTTATAAATGTTTGCGTGAGCGATGGGGGAGCCTGTGCACTGGAACGCAAAGTCTGCCAAATGACCGTCAAAGCTGTCCTCAACTGCTGCAGTAAGAGCTTCTATGCCCTTGTGGTTTTTGAAGTTTACCGTCTTGTTAGCACCCATACGCTTTGCAAACTCAAGGCGTTTTTCCTCACCATCAACTGCAGTAATATTCTCTACGCCCATTGTTCTGAGGACTGCAATGCAGATTAGACCGATAGGTCCGCATCCCTGAACAACTACACGGCTGTTAAATCTCAGAATGCCTGTTGTTTTTGCTCTTTCAACTGCGTGAATAAGTACTGCACAAGGCTCGATCAGAATTCTTGAATCTAAATCAAGGTCAGATACATTAAACACTGTAGCGCCCTTGCCAATTACTATGTAGTCTGCAAACCAACCGTTAAAGTGTACATCATCATCCGGCAAAAGGCCAAATACATCAGCACCTCCAACATTCTGTTTATTAAGGTCAAACATTGTTATATTGGGGTCATCCTTCAATATTACGCTTGTAACAATCTTGTCACCAATACCCAAGGATTTGCCTGCGCTGTCCTTTTTAACATTTTTACCAATCTTAACAATCTCGCCTGTACCCTCATGACCGAGAACAACCGGTATAAGTCCAAATGGGTCACGCTTGTATTCATGTGCATCTGTACCGCAAATACCACAACCCTCAACTTTTACAAGTATGTCGTCATCACCGATTTCAGGGATATTGTATTCCTGAAGCTCGATTTTCTCAAGCCCGGTAAGCATTGCAACGCGCGCACTCTTTGGAACAGGACCTGCCGCTTTGGTAATGCCTGTGCCTTGTCCTTGCATGCCTGCAATAACCTGCTTCACAATTTGTTCAATATCATTGTTATTCATAATATATATCTCCTTTCATAATTTTTAAATAGTTTTATCCATTAGTTCGTTGATTATGGATGCGCCATAGGCAGAGAGGTATGTATCTTGTTCCTCAGTTCCGCCACTGACACCAAGCCCTCCGACAATTTTGCCATTATACACAAGCGGGTCACCCCCACCAAATATAACAATCTTGCCGTCGTTTGTATATTGTATTCCGTAGAGCGAACCTCCGGGTGCCGCCAAGGTGCTGAGCGCCTTGGTTGACATTTTAAGTGCCACAACAGTAAATGCCTTGTTAACCGCCACATCATAGCTTGCAATATAGGAATCATCCATACATTCAACCGCTATTGGCCGGGCAGCACTGTTTGAAACTGCCACAACAATTTTAAGTCCCATTTCCTTTGCTTTTTGTTGGACTTTGGAAATAAGAAGTTTTGCCTGATTTAATCCAAAGGATGTTTCCGCATCCGGACTTTTTGTCCTGTTCATCTCGCGGATAACCGCTTCGGCAATACTGTTTATTCTTTCATCATTCATAGAAATAGCCCCTTTGCAAAATTATTTGCCGAGCTGCTCCATCACCTTTTTGGTAATCTGAGCCACGATATCAGCATCAGCCGGACCATCCTCTGCAACTGCACAATCAGGAATACTGCAATTATGGCAGCTTACACAACCATTTTTGTTGTTGGGGCAAAGGTCAGCCGGGTGCTTGCCTGACATATTAAATGCTCTTCTTACATCATAAAGTTTCTTGATCTGTTCCTTTGAAAATTCCTTAGGTCCGCCAAGCTGCTTTGAAAGGAACAAAAGTTCTGCATAGAACTCAAGTGATTCCATCTTGTGATAAGCCGCAAGAAGTGAATCTGAATATGCAAGTGCGCCATGGTTTTCAAGAAGAACCGCATCGTAGTATGGAAGATACTTCTCAACTGCATCCGGAATCTCGTTTGTTGAAGGTGTTCCATATTCAGCAATAGGAACACAACCAAGGGCAATAACTGCCTCAGGCATAATCGGTTGAGTCAGCGGAATGCCCGCAATCGCAAAGCTTGTTGCATATATAGGGTGTGCGTGAACAACCGCCTGAACATCAGGACGATGCTTGTAAACCCTGAGATGCATCTTGATTTCTGACGAAGGCTTGAAACCCTTGTTTGCCTGAAGAACATTGCCATCGCCGTCAATCTTGCAGATATATTCGGGTGTCATAAAACCCTTACTTACACCCGTAGGGGTGCAAAGGAATTCATTGTCGGAAATTTTTACCGATATATTACCATCGTTTGCCGCAACCATTCTTCTGTCATAGATTCTTTTACCTATGTCGCAGATTTGTTTTTTGATTTCGTATTCTGACATCATTGTCATTCTCTCCTTTTATCTTTAAATTTCTTTTATTCCCTTTTGTTATGTTTATATAATACCATATTTTCTATATTTAGTCAATAGTATTTTGTGTTTTTTTCTGTGTTTTTGTGTTTTTTTGTTGTTTTTTATCCTTTTTCAAATGCAAGAGCAATTCTTCAATTCCCTCGCCCGTATATGCCGACACCTGAAAAACCTTTTCGCATCCGGCAAGTTTTAACCATTCTGCCGCTTTTTGCGGAGTTGCGTCTTTGTGGTCAATCTTAGTAACTATGCCAATTATCTCTCGGTTTGCCTGAGCTGTACAGCAGGGGCTGTAAAGGGAGTATTGTTCGGTTGCGCTAAGCAAAAGACCTACAACATCAGCCTCATACGAGTACAACGCAAGAGCCCTTGCAAGTTCCTTGTTTTCGGCATATTCACCTGGAGTGTCAATTATCACATCGTGGTAATTGATGTATTGAGTTTTTTGGTATCTGGGTTTTCCGCCTTTAAGCACCTGCGTAAGTGTGGTTTTGCCACTCTCGCTTCTGCCCACTAACATCAGCTTTTTCATTATGTCTTTGTAATGGGGCACACAGTAAAGCCCAATGTTTTTTCCACATATTCACAAAGGGCACGGAGTGCCGCCTCAACCTCAGAAACAGTACCTGTTACAATGAGCGTTCCGCTGAATCGGTCAACAAATCCGATTTCCGCTCCTGATGCCTTAATAGAAATATCGGCAGCTATTATTGCCGTTTCCGCCGGCGACATAGTAACGATGCCTATGGCTGATTTCGCATAATCAAGGTTTGGGTCAAGCCCCAGCTTTTTGTAAAGAATTTTATCAGGGTTTGCTATTATATGTGCCAAAGTAACCTGTTTACCTGGTACAAGCTCCTGTATAATTCTCATTCTGTCATTAAAATCAGATAAATTCGCCATCTCTAACCTCCTATATGACATTCAAGTCCAACTTCCTCAACTGTCCGCTTAAGCATCTCCATATGTTCCTTTGGAATATTCCCGATATCCCCCATTGGGTATTCTCTGCCGAGTCCCTCATACTTAGGCTCGCCAAGTCGATGATATGGAAGCAAGTGAAGTTCCCTCACGCCATCAAGACTTTTTGCAAATTCTGCAATATCCCGTATTTCTTCCTTTGAACAGTTGAATGTTGGTATAACAGGAACTCTTATTATAAGTCTTACACCACTTTTTGCAATCTTTCTTGCATTTTCAAGGATGCGTTCGTTGGGTTGGGTTGTAAACGCCTTGTGCTTGTCGCTGTCCATGTGTTTGATATCCATAAGATAAAGGTCAAGATTGGGAAGCAGCATTTGTATTTTTTCAAAATCAGCAAAGCCGGTTGACTCAATTGCGGTGTTTATACCGCTTTCGCGGCAAGCATAAAGTAAGTCTGCTGCGAATTCAGGCTGTGCCAGACATTCACCACCCGAAAGTGTAACCCCACCTTTGCTGTGTCGGTAATAAATTCTGTCTTTTTCAATGATTTCTAAAATTTCTGCTACAGTCACATCTCTGCCTACAATTTTTTCCTTACCGCCCATTGTCATCTTTTCGATTTCGTATTTTTGCGATTCAGGATTGCAGCACCACTTGCATCGAAGGAAACAACCTTTAAGAAAAATGATTGTTCTGACACCCGGCCCGTCGTGGACAGAAAATCTTTGAATATCAAAAATTCTGCCTTTTGTTTCCAGATAGTTTTTCATAGTTTAAAATCCTTTTTGTTCGGTTCTTTCTATAATATCGTCTTGGAGCGATTTGGATAGTGTAGTAAACAATGCACTATACCCTGCAACTCTGACAATAAGGTTTTTATAATTTTCGGGGTGCTTTTGTGCGTCACGAAGAGTTTCGCGACTTACTACATTAAACTGCATATGCATACCCTTCTGGTC
>JAZNAJ010000263.1:0-2711 GCA_045586445.1 Clostridia bacterium
AGCAATAATACATATGTTGAATATCTTTATGTAATGCGTGCGCTTAGTCTGAAATATGGCGAATGCACAACGGAAATATATAAAGATGATGATAACATTATCAACAATACAAAAATCCGTGAAGATTACAAAGAAATTGAAGAGATTGTTTCTTTTTATGAAGAGGCTTTTTCCAGTGGAAATATCGGCATTATAAGTCAGTGGGTTAACGATGGTTACATAATAACTGTAGATTTTACCAGACCAAACAGCTGCAGTATTATATACGAACTTGTTGAGCAGTCAAATGATGACGAGAACTCAAAATTAGATAACTAAAGGAGAGTGAATGAATATGGATAATAACAAAAAAAATATTTTCTTTGCCATTGATTTATCAGACATTCTCTTTTGGCTGATGAAGTGGAAATGGGTAGTTATTGGGGTTACTATTCTGTTTGCTTTGGTAGGATATATTTTCAGTAATATTACTTATACAGCAGAATATACAGCAACGGCATCCATGGTTGTAAACTCAAAAAGTGAATCGCTAACACAGGCGGGTACAACTGTTGATGCAATGCTTACCCAAAATCTTATTCCTACATATACAAGAATTCTTAAAAGTGAAAAAATAGCAAAGCATGTTATGAACAAATTTGACATAAATCTTGCTATGGGTGTTATTGAGAATATGATGGATGTAACCATCGGAGAAGAAAGTCAGGTTGTTTATCTTAAGGTTAATCATACTGACCCATACATGGCAAAAAACATTGCCAATGCTGTTATTCAGGTTGCACCTGCAGTTATGATGGAGGTTGTTGAAGCAGGAAGCGTTAATGTACTTGACTATGCAGTGCTTCCCACACAACCTGAACCGCCAAAAACCGTTCAGTATATGACCATGCTCGGTATTATCGGATTTTTGCTTGTTTGTATTATAATCGCTACGATTAACTTCTTTGTTATGAAGGTTAAAAATTCAGACGATATTGAACATAAAATTGGTCAGATGGTTCTTGGTGAAATTCCACACGCAACAGCTACAAATGAAAAAGAAAAAAGTTATCTGCACACAGGTGTGGCTAATCAGGGCTTTGTTGAATCAAACTTTATGCTGGCAGCAGTACTTAAAAATCAGGCTCAAAAGGTTCGTCCCTATAAGCTGATTGTTACCAGTACAATTGCGGCAGAAGGAAAATCCACCACATCAATTAACACGGCAACAGCGCTCAGCGATATGGGATATAAGGTGCTTTTAGTTGACCTTGATATGAAAAAACCTAACATTGTTCGTCAGCTTGCCCTGGAGCCGGGAGACATAGGTGGAGTTGAAGCAGTACTTATGGGCGGAAACCTCCAAGAAAATATTATCCGCGATGACAGGTTCGGCTTTGATGTTCTGCCTTGTGTAAGAGCGACAAGTGCTACATCCAAAATTTTCACAGCGCTCAGAGTAGAAATGGCGTTTAGTGAACTTAACAAAACAGATTACGACTATATTATACTTGACTCGTCGCCTGCAAATATCGTTGCGGATACATCGGTTATCGTTAAATATGCAGACGGCCTTATGCTTGTTATCAAACAGTATTTTGCAAGGATTAAGGTTATCAATGAAACCATTGAAAAGCTTAAAAAAGCAGGCGCAAACATTATCGGTACAGTACTTAATGATATCCGTGTGTTTAATGTAGGTACAGGCTACGCGTTTGATTATAAGTACGGTTATTATTATTACTATAATGAAGAAAAAGGAAAACGAGATAAAGCGGGAGCAATTAATGTATATGATAAGCTCTTTACTGCCCACAGAACCAGTTACGGTTATGGATACGGTGATGTGGAAAAAGAACTGCAGGAATGTGAAGAGCAACTCCAAGAGGATATAGCAAACGAAAAAGATTCCAAAAAGAAAAAACATAAATAAGATTTAAATCTGAATATGGGGGGAGAGCAATGATTGATTTTCATGTGCACCTGTTACCCGGCATAGATGACGGTTCGAAAAACATTAAGATGTCTGCTGCTATGCTTATGGAGAGTAAAAGACAGGGGGTTGAAATATCGGTAGCTACCCCTCATTATTATTTTAATAAACCCCTTGATAAAATGCTGAAGAAACGGCAAAAAGCTTATGATAAGCTGATAAAGTATGCAGAAAAAAATAAGCTTGAATTTCCAGAGATTGTGCTTGGGTTTGAAGTTTATCTTTCTGATGAAATTTATCGGCAGGACAACCTTGAAAGTTTGCTTATAAATGGCACAAATACAATGCTTATTGAGATGCCATATGGAAAATGGAATGACAAGGTTTTTGCGAGACTTGATTTTCTTGCGGAAAAGGATTTTGACATAATACTTGCACATCCCGAAAGACATATTACTGTAAATGGCGAAAAAGAATACAATCGTCTTTTTGATTACGGGTTTGCCGGACAGCTTAACGCAGCAGCGCTGGTTAACCCAAAAACAAGAGAGTTTGCATATAAGCTAATAAAAGACGGAAGAATAAAGGTGCTGGGCTCGGATGCGCACAACCTTGGAACCCGTGCGAATTTTATTGGGTTGGCAGCAGATTTTATACGCAAAAATCTTGGAGAAGAATATCTCAATAAAATCAACCAGGAAGCGGAACACTATCTAGGATTAAGATAATAAGGACTATTTATGATTGAACCAAAGCCAATAACAATTAATGAAAAGGACCTTTTCAACAGTTATTTTGA
>JAZNAJ010000264.1:0-1864 GCA_045586445.1 Clostridia bacterium
AGAATAATGACTAAAATAGAAAAACTGGAAGAAATTATTAGAATGTATGATGAATTAATAGGCTACTGGTTTGATGGTACTCGCCCGCATGACCTTGAAGAAGACTTCGGCTGCGTTTATGAGCTGTCGGACAATCTGCGGAATGAGGGTTTAGAAATTATAAAAAATTTGAAAGAAGTGCTTGACAAACTGCGGTGAGTTTGCTATAATTAAGATACAAAAAGAGAAAGGAATTGATACTATGAAAACTTACATCTATAATGTTGTTGCCACCTATGACGATTGTGAAATCGAGGTCAAGACTAACTCCGCTGATGTGGCTATCAATGCTCTGATGGAATACACAGAGAATGGCGCACTTGTGATGGTGGTAGACGGACATACTGGCGAAATCTACGCCATGACCAACTGCGAGGAATCTTGGATTACCGAAGAATGGAGCCTAATGGTGCTCGGTTGGCTGATGAAGAACATGTGGGAAATCGAGGGGTAAAACCCTCGATTTTTTTATACAATTTTACTATTGACTTTTCGGACGCGCGCCCACGGCCCAGGCGCGCGTTATTTCCATTATAACAGATCCCCAACACTTTGTCAAGAGAAAAATGCGAAAAAAATAAATAAATTATTTTTCCCAAAAGTATTGACAAAGCTGACCGCTTGTGCTATACTATAATCAGAAAGAACAAAGGAGATACAAACCATGAGTATTAGAAACATCGCTGATTGCCCCTTCACCCCTGACACTATCAACGGCAAGAAAGTTCGCAAAATTATTTTCAAAAAGTTTGCGATTTGCTATTGACAAACGGCAATCTATCTGCTATAATTAAGACAGAAAAGAGGAAGGGAGAACCCAAAATGAAGAAACTCAACATCACCATCAACTTTGACATGGACGGCACGATTGCTGACCTCTACAGCGTTGACAACTGGCTCGAAATGCTGATTGCCGAAGATACCACCCCTTACGCAAACGCAAAGCCCCTGCTCAGACTTTCCGCACTGGCTCGCAAGCTGAACGCACTCCAGAAAAATGGCTATGAACTGGCTGTTATCTCTTGGCTCTCCAAGAGCGGAAGCGAAGCCTATAATGAAGCAGTGACCGCAGTAAAGATGGCATGGCTTGCCAAACATCTGCCCTCTGTGAACTGGGACAGAATTACGATTGTCCCCTACGGCACGCCGAAGCAGAACTTCTGCGAAAACCCCTTTGATATTCTGTTCGACGATGAAGCAAGAAACCGTGACAACTGGACGGGCGTTGCTTACGATGTGGAAAACATCATGGAAGTTCTCAAAAATCTTTGAGAACTTCCAAAAAATCTCTTGACAAGCATCCCGAAATGTGCTATACTTAATTCAGAAAGTGAGGGAAACACAATGAAAACTCTGAATGAAGAAATTGCACGCATTAAATCCGAAGTGGCAGACATCGCAAGCAAGGCTTTCACTGGTAAAACTATCCAGCAGAGAGTAGAACAGCGGTTTGCCGAAATCACTCCGCAGGAGTACGACGCAAGTGAAATGGTTTGGAATGAACTGTATCGCAAGCGCAGAGAACTGACCGAAGAACTTTATTCCATCAATCATCAAATCATCGCCGTTGAAAAAATTATCTGTCAGCCAATAAAAAAGGCTTGACAAGCGGCGTAAAGTGTGCTATAATAAAGACACAATAAAGGAAAGGAATTAATACTATGGATACCAATACTGAAAAGAAACTCTCCAACTCTATCGGTGAACTTCTCGGCACTATCGCCATTTGGTTTGCCAGTGCAGGATTTATTATGTGGGGGTGGAACACTCTCGCTCCGCACATTAACTGTCCGCTCTTTACCTACTGGGAAATTTTCGCCATGCG
>JAZNAJ010000265.1:0-4348 GCA_045586445.1 Clostridia bacterium
GATAATCTTATTTCTATCGGTACAAAAGGTCTCATAAAAGCAGTGGACTCATTCGACACAAAAAAAGGTGCACGCCTTGCTACTTATGCGGCACGATGTATTGAAAATGAAATTCTTATGCTTTTAAGAGCAAATAAAAAGACATTAGGCGATGTTTCTCTTAATGACCCGGTGGGCACCGACAAGGAGGGAAATCAGATTTTGCTTATGGATATAATTGGTGCCGACGAAGAAGATGTAATCCGCGAGATAGACAGACGCGAACAAATTTCAAAACTTTATTCCAATATTGAAAATCGTCTTGATGACCGTGAACGCGAAATAATCCAGCTAAGGTACGGGCTTGGGGACAACAAGGAATTGACCCAGGCAGAAGTCGCAAAAATTATGAATATCTCCCGTTCTTATGTTTCGAGAATAGAAAAAAGGGCTATTGAAAAGCTGCGCTATGGCATCTGTGATAACTAAAAATTGCGGCAAAGAGAATCCTCTTTGCCGCAATAATTATTTTATTTAAAAAAGTCTTCCGCGATGCGAACTGCCGCCATTGCATCTTCGGCATAAAAATCTGCATCAATCATCCGTGCGTACTCACTGTTAAGCACTGCACCACCAACCATAACCTTTATTCCTTTATCTGCATTATGCAAAATTCTAATTGTTTCCTCCATAGCCGGCACAGTTGTCGTCATCAACGCACTAAGTCCCACCATTTTGCAATCATATTGAAGTGCATATTCCAGTATTTTTTGGGGTTCAACATCTCTGCCCAAATCGTGTACAGGGTATCCGTAGCTTTCAAGCAAAACCTTCACAATATTCTTGCCAATATCGTGTATATCCCCTTTAACTGTTGCCAGCACAATCATACGGCTTTTGTCAGCCTCAACCTTGCCCAGTTTTTTCTTTACAACATCAAAGGCAGCTGCCGCAGACTCCGCACTCATCAAGAGCTGCGGGAGATATATCTTTTTATTTTCAAAATCGGTCCCCACTTGATTTAATGCGGGTATTATCTGATTGTTTATTATATCCAATGGCTCATCTTTTTCAAGAAGTTCCTCTGCCCTGTCTGCCGATGCCTTTTTCATGCCCTTTTCAATGCAGTACTTAAGGTCTTGTGGCATATTACTTGGCTGCACGATAGTCGAAGCGGCTTCGTTTTCGGCAGAATTTGCATAAGCTATATAATCGTTGCAAGCGGTGTCCATATCGTGCAAAACTTTAAACGAATGATAGACATCCATCATTTCTTTTGAAAACGGATTCATTATTGCACAATCAAGACCATTTTCAAGTGCCAATGCGAAAAATGTAGAATTGATTTTTTGACGGCACGGCAACCCAAACGAAATATTTGATACGCCCAGGCTTGTACCAATGCCTATTTCACTAACCCTCTTAACGGTTTCAAGAGTTACAAGTGCATTTTTTGTATTGGACGAAACTGTAAGTGCAAGCGGGTCCACGACTATATCTTTCTTGTCAATTCCATACTTTTTTGCCTCTTCTAAAATCCTTTCAACAATCTTTAGCCTTCCCTCTGCGGTTTCCGGTATACCGTTCTCGTCAATGGTCAGGGCAATAACAGTTCCGCCATACTTCTTAACAAGAGGCAAAATGGCATCCAGTTTTTCTTGTTCGCCATTGACCGAATTTACAAGCGGTTTCCCATTATAAACTCTCATCGCCCGTTCTAAGGCTAAGGGATTTGCCGAATCCAGTTGCAATGGCAAATTGGTAACTGCCTGAATCTCTGTAACTGCCCGTTTAAGCATTTCTGCCTCATCAATTTCAGGAAGTCCCACATTTACATCAAGTATATGAACTCCTGCCTCTTCTTGTTTGGCAGCCTCATTGACAATATAACTCATATTGTTTGTCTTAAGAGCCTCTTTTAATTTGGGTTTTCCGGTAGGATTTATCCGTTCACCAATCAATGTGGGAGAATTTCCTATTATTTCAGCATGAGTGTACGAGGACACAACTGTTTCGTCTTTAAAACCTGGCAAGGCATAGTCAATAGCCTTTGTTTTTTCGATAGTTTTTTTGATGTACAAAGGCGTTGTGCCACAACATCCGCCAAGTATTGTTGCTCCTTTTTCTGCCATTAACCGCATATAATCCGAAAACTCATCGGCGTTGGTGTTATATACCGTTTTCCCATCCTTATTGACAGGAAGCCCTGCATTGGGATTTACTATAATCGGCAGAGATGAATATTTTACAAACTCATCGAGTATATCAAGCATTTTGTCAGGGCCAAGAGAGCAATTCATTCCAATTGCATCCACGCCAAGACCCTCAAGCATAGCAATCATTGCAAGTGCATCAGCACCTGTCATCAGCTTTCCATAACTGTCATATACATTGGTTACAAATACCGGCAAGGTTGAATTTTCTTTTGCTGCAATTACCGCTGCCTTGGTTTCGTAACTGTCATTCATTGTTTCAATCAAAATAAGGTCTGCATCATATTTTTCTGCAAGACGAACATTTTTTGCAAACAACTCTATCGCTTCTTCAAAATCCATATCCCCAAGTGGTTTCAAAAGTCTGCCCGTTGGACCCATATCAAACGCCACAAAGATATCTTCATTGTCTGCCGAGGCATACTTTGCGCAGCTTATTGCCTTGGAAATAAGTTCTTCATAGTTTTCGTATTTATCAGCATTCACTCCAAAGGTATTGGTTTTGATTATATTACACCCCGCCTCTATGTATGCACGGTGAAGGTTTTCAATCTCTTTCGGTCTGTCAATATTCCATTGTTCAGGAGTCGTTCCTGCCAAAAGTCCCATATCTTGCAAAACAGTTCCCGTTCCGCCGTCAAAATATAATCGCTTTTCTTTTAATACTTTTAATATATCTTTTGCCATATTTTCCATCCTTTACGGTTTATTGACTATACCCATAATTGCTGTTACCGACTTCATTGGCGTCATCAGATACGACTTGCCCACAATTATCCCCAACATCTTTTGCGCGTTAAGTAAATCAAGCAGCTTAGGTTGAACTTCCAGCGACAGATCACCAAATCCCGGACTAAACCTTGGTCTGCACAAAAAGTCATTTCTTATTATTTTATCGACTTTGTTCATTGCCCCCTCGGCCATTGCTGATGCAATAGCGTCTGTCATAAAATAATCTGCTGTCGATAATGCCGAAAGTTTGTTTAAAAGTCTGTCGACCCCTATACCAAGCGTGGTGGCAAACAAAAAAACCTCTTGACTTTCCTTAAGATTTTTGCACAAATCAACGCTTTTGAACTCGCCAAAACCACAATCTATCACACCGTTTTCGCCCTTTGTAACCGGCATTTTTGCAAAAGCGTATCTGCAATCTATAACTTCTTTAAGCCTTTTTATGTTTTGCTCAATTTCGTCTGTTCTGAATCCTTTTTCGGTGCTGAGGCGTTTTGAAAGTTCATACTCATTTATTGGTATTTCTTCCACAACAATCGTTCCATAATTAACTAAATTCATTTTATAATCTCCGAAATGTTATCCTGTATTGCTTTTGCTACATCAGGCTTATTCATTGAATACACATGAACAGCGTTTATACCATTGGCAAACAAGTCAATTATCTGTTCTGTTGCATAGGCAATTCCGGCTTGTTTCATCGCCTCAGGATTCTCGCCATAGCGGTCAACAAGTCTTAAGAATCTTTGTGGCAGCGTATTTTGAGATATTGTGCAAATTCTTTTTATCTGTGCCGCATTTGTTACAGGCATAATCCCCGCAACAACCGGAACATCAACCCCCTCGCGGTAAAGTCTATACATAAAATTGTATAATATGTTATTGTCAAAAAACATCTGGGTTGTCAAAAACTCGCAACCGTTTTCCACTTTTATTCTCAAACTCTCGATATCTTCTTTACTGTTTTTGCTATCCGGATGATTTTCGGGGTAACAAGCACCACCTATACAAAATCCTCCAAAATCACGGATTTCTGCCACAAGTTCACTTGCATAATGGTATTCAAGATGGTCTTTATCCATATTTTCAGGGATATCGCCCCTAAGTGCCAGAATATTTTCAATCCCCCGCGTCTTCAAATCATTAAGCAATGTTTTTATTTCAGATTTTTGGGATGAGATACAACTTAAATGGGCAAGGGGTGTAACACCTCTTGCAAGCAAATTTGAAGCGATATCTGCGGTGTATTTTGATGTGCCTCCGCCTGCACCGTATGTAACACTCATATAGCTGGGTTTAAGCTCTGCAATTTTTGCAGTTGCCTCCATAACCGATTCAAAATTGGCGCTCAGCTTTGGAGGAAAAACTTCAAAGCTAAGACATGGCTTGTCGCTTTTAATTATATCAATAACTTTCACACTATC